>JASHYV010000079.1 GCA_030064695.1 Thermoplasmata archaeon | reverse complement strand
TCACGACTCGGCTTTATGGCGGAACGGGCTGGCTCCGTGAGGCTCGTGGAACCAACGCGAGGGTCCGTCGGGGCCGGGCCGAACCTGGTCGTCCTCGGCTACCCGTATCTCCCGTCCGCCACCACCGGGCGCGGGATCGACCGGTATCTGTACTACCTGCTGCAGGGATTGTCCGCCGGAGGGCTCCCGTTCCGCCCGGTCGAGAACGGACAGTTCTCGACGCATCTTCGTCAGCTCGTCTTGGGGGAGCCGGACATCTTCACCCGGGTCGGGCGTGAGCGAGGGGGGCTCTGGCATGCGGTCTCTCCCGTCGGCGGCCGCGTGGCGGGCTTGCTGGGCCGGGCTCCCCTGGTCACGACCGTCCACGACGTGGTGCCCTTTCGCCTGCTCGATCTGCATCCCGCGCGGTACCGGTTCCTCCGGTTCTGCATCCGCATCTCGTGCGCCCGGAGCGACCGGATCATCTGCCCGTTCGAGTTCACGCGACGCTACCTCGTCGAGCGGCTGGGCGTGCCGAGCGGCAAGACCGCGATCGTCCCGCTTGGGGTCGACCCGACGAGCCTCGAGGCACGTCCGAGTTCCGAGCCGCTCTTCGGGCCAGACCCCTCGGACCGGATGCTGTTCCTCGGATCGTGGAACCCGATCGAGCGAGGGGGGGACGTCGCGGTCCGGGCCTGGGCTGAGGTCGTCCGGAGCCGGCCGGGCGCACAGTTGCTGATCGCCGGGACCGGTCCCGGTATCCTCCGCCTGCGGCAGCTGGCGGTCGAGCTGGGCGTCTCCGAGCTCATCCGATTCGTGGGGTTCATTCCCGAGGGTCGGCTGGGCGACGCGTTCCGCTCGGTCGCCGCGCTGCTCTATCCGTCGCGCATCGGGTTTTCCTTGTCCGTGATGCAGGCGATGCACTCCGGCTTGCCCGTCGTCGTGGCGGACTCGCTCGACATGGGCGAGTTCGTGGGGACCTACGGGCTCGTGTGTCCGGAGGGCGATCCCGCGGCCACGGCGGCCTCGATCGTGCGGCTGTTGGAGGACTCCTCGCTCCGACGGGACCTCGCCACCCGAGGACGCGAGCGGATCGCCCAGTTCCCGCTGGACGCCATGGTCGACGGCACCGTAGCCGTCTATCAGCAGCTCGGTCTCGAAGGGCCGCGCACACTTCGCGCTTAGACGACCCCTTTAATCGTACTTGGGTGTCGGTACTGTCCGACTCGTGGTCGCGACGGACTCCCGCTTGTCGGTCACTTCCCCTTCCTCCGACACGACGAACCTCCCGTCGTCGCTGTTCGCCCCGGCACGCTATGACGGCGGCGTCGCCTCCGTCGGATTCGTCGAGCAGCTCCGCCCGGCCACCCGGAGCCTGGAGACGACGGAGCGGATCGGGATTCCGGCCACCGTCGGGCCGATGCGACCCACGGAGGGTCGGGCCGTCTGGTCGCTCATGCGCGGGGCGCTCCTCGCGGACCCGCAGCTCGCGTTCCCGGGCCGGCGCTGGTATGCCCGGCTGTGCCGGTGGTACGTCCCGACCGGTTGGGCGTGCCGGGCCGCCGGCGTCGGGGCTCAGATCTACGTTGCCAAGAGTGCCGGGGCAATCGTCGGCAGCCTGCTGAGCACGAACTTCACCAGCCTGGGCTTCGCGGGAGACCTGCGCTACTTCGGGCATGTGGTCGTGGCCCCGAGAGTCCGGGGCCTCGGCGTCGGAAGCCAGCTCGTGCAGGACGCCCTCCGATTCGAGCGAGACGGGGGCGCCGGACGCGCGCTCCTCGACGTTCGCGCCGACAACGCGCCGGCCGTCCGGCTCTATCTCCGCGCCGGATTCCGGGAGTCGACGCGGGCGTTCGAGATCGAGGGCGGTCGCGCCGATTCGGGCCCGGTGGACCTCGCCTGGGCGGGGCTCTCGATGGAGCTCCTGCGGGACCTGGTCCGCGAGGAGTTCCCCGAGTTCCAGGGCGCGGACTTGCGGCGCCTCACGTGGCTCGGCGACTTCGGCATGCGATCCATCCATCTGCTCGGCCGATCGAGCGTGCTGCTGGAGCAGGGACGGCCCGTGGCGCTCCTCACGGACCGCGCCACGAACCATCGCGGTCTGCGGGCGGTCCGGATCCTGCCCCGTTGCCCGGTCGCTCGCTACCCCACGGTCGTCCGAGCGGCGCGGATGCTCGGATGGGCGGCCCAGGAGCCCCGACCGCGGCTGGTGATCTCCGGCGCCTCGGCGGAAGCTCGGCGGATCCGAGAGGCGGCGCACGCCCTCGGGATGTCCGTCGCGTCGGAAACGATCCGGATGGTCTGCGGCTGAGTCGGTTCAGCCCGAGACCGGTCGGCCCCGCACGAGCCGCATGGTGCTGTGGAGCCAGGTGCCGAACGCGAGCAGGATCCCGCCCATCAGCGCGAGGTACCAACCGGCGCCGGCGCCCCACGCCGCGGTGATCGATCCGTCTCCGGGCCCGGTCGTGCACGCCCCATCCGCGGCACCGCCGCCACTGCACGCTCCCCAGAACGAGGTCGCCGGAGAGGGCGGCGCCGACGCGGCAATCCCGCCTCCCGACTGGCCGAAGGCCGAAGGCTGGAGGGCGACCAGCGCGGCCACCGGCGCGAGGACCAGCAGCAGGGCGACCACGCCGAAGACCGTGCCGAGAATCAGCGGTCGCCGACCCTTCCAATATCCGAGCGCCCCCGCGAGCGCGACGAGGCAGGCGAGGATCGCAAAGGCGAGGCCGACGATCTCCACGATCTGGGCCGCTTGATACAACGTGCCGATCGATCCCAGTCCGTGACCCGAGTACGAGAGGATCCCGGAGGCCACGCTGGAGCACTCGGTGCCCGCGGTGCAGGCCACCGAGTAGTCGGAGCCGAGGAAGAAGTTGTACGTGATCGACGCTTCATTGTTCGGTTCCTGGATCGTGAAGCCCCACCAGGAGGCGAGCATCGATCCCACGACGAGGGCGGTCCCGAGCAGCAGAACGACCGAAGGCCAGGTCGACGACCGACGCTGGTACCGGAGCGTCGGCGCTCGCGGCGGCGGTACGTAGGACGGCGGGATCTCCCCGCCGTTCTCCCGGGGACGGGTCTGATTGACCAGGAGGTCCGGAAGCTGCCGTTCCGGAGGAGGTTCCTCCGGAGCGTACGCGTCGCTCTTCGAAAAGCCCATGGCGCTGGCCCGAATTCATGGGAGGGACCCCAAGATAAACCCGCCGCCGGCCCGGGGGCGTCCGCGGCGGCTAGGTCGCGACGTCGAGCGCGAGGCTGTCCACGATGATCGGGGGAGCCCGCGCGTTCCGGGCGCCGCGGCGGCCCTTCGTGTTCGGACGCGTGAGGAACGCGGCCTGAACCGTGCTCATGAGGTGCGGGAGCGTCGGGTAGGACGCGAGCTCCGTGCGGCGCACCCACGCATAGCCGACGTGCTCCTCCCGATCGATGATCGGTTCCTTCGTCACGGGAGCGTCGCAGTGGAAGAACACGCCGACCTCGGATCGGGGCTTGCCGCGTCGCGTGATCGAGTCGAACAGCTCGACATGGAACATGTTCTCGATCCGCACATTGAGCCCCGTCTCCTCGCGCGTCTCCCGGCGGGCCGCCCTCTCCAGCGTCTCGCCGATCTCGACGTGACCGCCCGGAAGATCCCAAAGGTCCGGGTTCGATGCTTCGGGCGAGCGATGGAGGAGCAGGATCCGATCGCCGCGGAACACTGCGGTGCCGGCCTTGATCCGGGTGCGCAGGTTCGGTCGCATGGTACTCGAGGAAGCACTCGAGACGCATGGGGGTAGGTAAACCCTTCCTTCGGCTCCGTTCCGGCGGTCTCGGTTCAAATACCCCCGCCCGTTCTGGGAGCCCTCGGGGCGAGCCGCGTGGCCGATGGGAAGTCGTCCGAATTCCGCGCGTTCCTGTCGCGAGACTGGTTCCGGTGGCTCCAGGAATACCCCGAGCTGGGCACGGCGGTCGGTGTGCCGGGCGTCAACGACCGATGGACGGACGACTCGGCGGCGGGGCTCGCCGCACGGCATCGCCACCTTGAGGAGTCCGCCCGAGAGCTCGCGGGCTTCGAGCGGAGCCGTCTCGAGCCGTCCGACCAGCTCAACTTTGATCTGTATCAATCGCTCGTCCGCGACGCGACGGAGGGACTTCGGTTCGGCTTCGATCCGCTCCCGTACAACCTCGGCCAGCCGAGCAACCAGCGGTTCCCGCTGAGCCAGATGGACGGGGTCCACCTCACGGCCGCGTCGCTGCTCGAGATGGCGCCCCGGACGCGGGCCGCGGACTGGGAGGATCGGATCCGGCGGCTGGACGGCCTGCCCGCGGCGCTCGAGAACACGACCCGCTTGCTGGAGGAGGGTCTCCGCCTCGGGTACTCGCCGCCGCAGTACGCCATCCGGGGCGTGCCCGACCAGATCGCCACGCTCGCGGCCGAGGACCCGGACCGCAGCGGCCTTCTGGCGTCGTTCCAGGAGTTTCCCGCCGCGATCGGCGCCTCCGAACAAGAGCGGCTCCGCTCCGCCGCGCGCGGCGTCTACCGGGACCGCGTGCGACCGGCGCTGCTCCGGTTCCACGACTACGTGACCCACACCTACCTTCCGGCGTGCCGTACGTCCATCGCCTGCTCGGCGCTGCCCGACGGACCGGCGATGTACGCCTACCTCGCGCGGCGCAGCACAACCACCGACCTGACCCCCCAGCAGATCCACGAGATCGGACTTCGGGAGGTCGCTCGGCTGCGCGCCGAGATGGACCGGCTCATGAAGGCCACCGGGTTCAGCGGCTCGTTCCGAGAGTTCAACGAGTTCCTGCGCACCGACCCGCGCTTCCACTGGAAGACCGCGGAGGATCTGGTGAACGGCTATCGGGCCATCGGCAAGCGCACCGATCCCCAGCTGAGCCGACTCTTCGGAACGCTCCCTCGACTCCAGTACGGCGTGCTCCCGGTGCCTGACTTCCGAGCCGAGTCGTCCCCCGGCGCGTATTACCAGAGCGGCTCGGTCGCGACCGGCCGGCCCGGCTACTTCTACGCCAACACCTTCGAGCTCGAAAGCCGCCCTCGCTGGGAGATGGAGGCGCTCTCGCTGCACGAGGCGGTTCCGGGTCACCACCTGCAGATCGCCATCGCCCAGGAGCTCGACGGGCTCCCCGAGTTCCGTCGGGAGACCGGCCCGACGGCGTTCATCGAGGGCTGGGGACTCTACGCCGAGAGCCTCGGGGACGAGCTGGGCTTCTACACCGATCCGTACTCGAAGTACGGGCAGCTGACGTTCGACGTCTGGCGCTCGACCCGGCTCGTGGTCGATACCGGGATGCACGCGCTCGGCTGGTCCCGGGACCAGGCGATCGAATTCTTCCGTCAGCACGCGGGGCTCTCCGACATCAACGTGGGGGTCGAGGTCGACCGCTACATCGTCTGGCCGGGCCAGGCGCTCGCCTACAAGATCGGCCAGCTCCGGTTCCGGGACCTCCGCTCGGACGCCGAGCGCCAGCTCGGCGATCGGTTCGACGTGCGCTCGTTCCACGACGAGCTGCTCGGGGAGGGTGCGCTCCCGCTCTCTCTGGTGTCGAGTCGGGTCGCTGCGTGGATCGTCCGTTCCGCGGCCTAGCGGCCTGGCGGGGCCGGTCGCCCCGAAGGGACTAAGTCGAGGGAATCCCATGCCGATCGCCGTGGAGCCGGCCCCCGGCACACCGGCACCTCCCACTCCGCTTCCGTCGGGGGCTTCAAGCTCGACCACCGCCCCGCCCCAAGCGCCGATCCCGACCGCGCCGCCGCGGCGAACGTCCCGCCGAACTCTCTGGATTGCGGTGGGAGCGATCGCGGCGGTCATCGTGGTCGTCGTGGCCGCCTTGGCGCTCTCCGGGGTCTTCTCCCCGGCCTCCAGCCCTGCGGTGGGAACCGCCCTGAGCTATACCCAGGCCTATCCGTCGGCCGCCACGGCGGCGGCGAGTGCCCCCGAAGGTCCCTGGAGCTTCGTGGCGGCCGTCGGAGTGGGCGTCCCAAGCTCGACCACGGAGTCGAACGTGGCCAGCATCGTGGGCTCGGGCTGCACCTTCACGCCGACGCCGGGTGCGCCTACGACTTTCACCTTCCCGGGCACGTCCTCCGGTGCCCCGGCCGGCGAGCTCGCGGCCTGGGTGTTCATCGCCAACGACGAGGTGTCCAACACCAGCCTGCTCGTGCTGGTGACCGGGTCGCTGGCGGCCGCCATGGGTATCGCGACCGGAGGCTGCCTCTCCGAGTTCTCTGAGTTCGGTACGGTCACCGGCAGCGAGGTCAATTCGACGACCGTCGCCGCCGAGTTCAATGCGGCCGGGGGCCAAAGCTTCCTCTCGGGCAACTCAGTCCTGACTCGGCTCGCGGTGTTGATCGGCGGCTATTCCGAGACCGACGGGCGCCCGGTCTGGGAGATCGCATACTCCACGTGCGCGTACACGGCGACCTCGGGGACGGGTACCGAGATGTACGGACTGTACTACGCAGACACCGGCGCGCAGATCGAGGTTTCGGGCGCGAACAGCGTCGCGTGCGGCGAGGACTAGACGGAACTGCCCTCGACGCGCCTCCTCGGCCCGGCGTGGCCGCAACCTATAAGGGCGCGAGCCCAGAAGTCTACACGCGCGCACATGTGGAATTACGGCCTCGGTAGCGCGCGAGCTCCCGCCAAAACGATCGCTGCGACCTCCCTCGCGGTCGCCCTAGTGCTCGGGCTGCTCGTCGGCGGCGCCCTTCTCCTCGGATCGACCTCGGCTCGTGGAACGATGGACGCCGGTTCCGCTTCGTCGGCTCCCGGCGCATCGACTTCGGCCTCCACTCCGACCCCCGCGGCCACCCTCACCCTAACCTCGCCCGGAGCGACGCCGGCCGCCGTGAGCCTCTCCTGGACGGAGACCGACGACCTCTTCTTCTCCGAGTACGAGGTCCAGGACTCCTCGAACAGCTCGACCGGACCCTTCGCGACGGTGGGCGTCGTGACCGACCAGGACACGACGACCTACGCGCTCGG
>JASHYV010000078.1 GCA_030064695.1 Thermoplasmata archaeon | reverse complement strand
CCCCTGGAGGGCCACATCGCGGACCTCGTGCAGGAGCTGAGGGCCTGCGCCGAGCGGGGCGACCGCGCGCTGGTCACGACGCTCACCAAGGCGACCGCGGAGCAGCTGTCGAGCTACCTCGCGAACCTCAACTTCCGGGTCCGGTACCTCCACTCGGACGTCGAGACGCTGAAGCGCGTCGAGGTGCTCCGGGACCTGCGCCTCGGCCGCTTCGACGTGCTCGTCGGCATCAACCTGCTCCGCGAGGGGCTCGACCTTCCCGAGGTGAGCTTCGTCGCGATCCTCGACGCCGACAAGGAAGGCTACCTCCGCAGCGAGACCTCGATCATCCAGACCTCGGGGCGGGCGAGCCGCAACGAGCGGGGCCGGGTCGTGCTCTACGCGGACCGGACGACCGGCTCGATGCGGCGCGCGATCGACGAGATGACCCGACGGCGAGCGGCGCAGGTCGCCTACAACGCGGAGCACGGGATCGTGCCCGAGACGGTGCAGAAGGAGGTCCGCTCGCTGCTCGCCCCCGCGGAGGAGGCGCCCTCGGGCGACCTCTCGGTGGCCGGGCTTGGTCGGCGATGGAAGGGGAAGCTTCCCTTGCTCCTCGCGAACCTCGAAGAGGAGATGCGGCTCGCCGCGGAGCGGCTCGACTTCGAGGAGGCGGCCCGCATCCGCGACCGGATCCGGGAGATCAAGCGCTCGGACGAGCCGTCCGTCGCAGTCGGCCGACCTCTCGCGGATCGGTGATCTGCCGGCGCCCAGACGCCCCGGTGGGTTGTCGGGCCATTCTCCCCGGGACTCCCGGTAGCCAGGCGAGGAACTCCCGAAGGTCGCGGATCTCCCACCCGGGCCCGGGCGTCGGGGCGCCCCCGCGGTTCAGCCAAACCGCTCGGAGGCCGACCGAGCGGGCGCCCTCGTGGTCCGCGTCCCACTGATCCCCAACGTGGAGGACCTCGCCCGGAGGACAGCCTGCACGGGAGAGCGCCAGCTGGAAGAGTCGAGGGTCCGGCTTGTTCGCACCCACCTCCTGCGAGAAGCTCACGCTCGAGAAGAGCCCGGACCAGCCGAGGTTCTCCAGGATGCGAGGAAGGTAGTCCGTGTGGTTCGAGACGACGTGCAACGCGTAGCCCCGGGCCCGGAGGGCTCCAAGGACCGTCTCCGTCTCGGGGTAGGGGGGGTGCCAGCGTGGGGCGAGCATTTCCTCCCGAACTCCCGCGACGAGGCGCGCCACGGGTCCGCGAACCACCGACCGCCTCAGCGCCCTCTCGTGGACGCGGTCGGCGAGGCATGGCCGCCGACCCACGAGATCGATCGCCGACGGCCCCAGCTCCCGCCAGGCGCGCTCATACTCGCGATCGAACACGTCCCAGAACAGGCGGGCCCCGAAGCGCCGCGCGACCCGCTGGAAGATTGGACGGGTGTCCACGAGGGGAACGGTCAGGGTCCCACCGAAGTCGAGGAAGACGTGACGAACGGCCCGGGTACGTCGGCTCGACCGGACGCCCAGTCCGGGAGCCCGGGGCAATCGACCCGGCACGGGTGAGCTCCTCGGCACCGGCGGTCACGCCGGGCCGATCGTGCGGACCTCGACCGGCACCGGCGGCAGCGGATCCGCGAGGCGTTGCAACAGTACGCGCATGTGGGAGTCGGAGACCACGACGGTGGCGGGCACCCCCAGGAGCGCCGCGTCCCGCGCCGCCGCCGCGACTCCGAAGCGGACGAACGGGCGGGAGGTCGCCCGGCGAAGCGCGTGCACGGCCTCGAGCCCCTCGGCCGCCAGCAAGCCACCGTCCGCGGAGTTCAAGGCCCGACGAAGGCGAGTGACGCGGCGGGCCGAGGATCCCACGTCACGAGTGGGCAGGACCAAGCAGAGCACTCGCGCCGGGGGCAGGGGCAGCACCCCTTCCAGCTGCTGGACCTCGACGAGCCCCCCTCGTCGGGCTCCTAGCCCGGCGACACCGCGCGACGGACCGTCCCTCCCCGGTCGCGCGAACAGGTCGCCGCCTTCCATGAACAGGACCACTCGGTCCCCGCGGCGAATGGGGGCGGCGGCAATCGCCCGGCACTCCCGCAGGAGCTGTAGCTCGGCCATGCGCGCGTCCAGATCGACGCGGATCTCCGAGATCATCTCGTGGAGTTCGGCCACGCCCGCGGGCGTCACCCGGTACCGCCCTCCGGACACCGAGACCTTGCCTTCCTTGCGAAACTTTCGATGGAGCAGGGAGATCGTCTGCACCGTGACCCCCAGCCGCTCGGCGATCGGGCGGAGCCGGCCGCTCGGGTGTGTCGCGAGCTCGAGCAGGAACAGAAGCTCCGTGAGCCGGCCTCGCTTCATCAGCGCCGGTAGCCCCTGGGCTTCCCGGCGGCTCGGGGAGGTCGCCGTCCCGGAACGGGTCGTCATGTCAGGTCCAGTCCTCCCAGATCGAAACCTCGGGATGATGTCTCCGGCCGGAGATGAAGGTAGCGTACCGAGCGCGCCCGAGGTCCGTCTCGGTGGACGCGGGGGCGAGAGCGTCTCATCCCGGGACCCGTCACGGCCGGCCCCGTGCCGAGTTCAGGGTCCGCGGGGAGCGGGCGCGTCGCTCGCCCCCGCTTCCCCGAGGCCGCGCGCGCGTGCCGTCGCCTGCAGCAGCTCGAGTAGTCGCGGGACCCCCGAAACATGGACCGCGCCGCGTCGCTCGAGCTCCGCCACCAACCGGGTGGCGGCGCCCGCGGTGAAGTCGCGTCCGGAGAGCGGGGGCCCGTCCACGAGATAGGTGGTCGGTGGGCCCGGGAGGCCCAGAAGGTCCTCCAGGTTCGCCACGTTCGCCGGTCCGAGGTACAGCGGGGCGATGACGACCACCTCGGCCTGCGACATCACCGCCCGGTTCTCGGCTCGAATCGTATCGGAGAGTCGGGAGAAGGGGGCTTCGACCGCCGCGCTGACGTGGAGTTCCCGCGCGAGCACCTCGTCGCTGTCCAGCAGGTTGAGCGCCCCCGCGCTGATCGAGTGACCGGCGTCGGTGAGTGCTCGCAGGATCTCCTCTCCACTCCCGCCCCCGCAGATCACGTGCACGCGGAGGCTGTGGCCGCCCATCGAAGGTGGTGCCAGCGCCGGGCGGGGCGGGAACACCACGACCTGACCCTCTCGATGCTCCACGACCGTCTCCACGCCGAATACCTGGAAGATGCGTTCCGCCGTCACGGTCGCGGAGGGGCTCCCCACTGCCACGAGTTGTCCTCGCGCGAGCCACAGGAGCCGGTTCGCGAACCGGCTCGCGAGGTTCAGATCGTGCATCGCCACCAGGACGGCGCGATCCGGTCGTCCGGTCCGGAATCGATCGAGGTACGCCATGACTTCGAACTGTCGCGCCATGTCGAGGTGGCTGGTGGGCTCGTCGAGCACGAGCACCGGGCTCGCCTGCGCGAGGGCGCGGGCGAAGAGGACGCGCTGCCGTTCTCCTCCGGAGAGGTCGAGGACTCCACGTTCTCGGAACGTCTCGAGGTCGCAGTCCCGGAGCGCGTCGTCGACCGCTCGGCGGTCGGACTCGTCCTCCATCCCGAACGCGCCGATATGGGGAAATCGGGCGAGGCTGACGTACTCCTCGACGGACAGGTTCTCCGAGGGCCGCTCCTCTTGCGGCATCCAGGCCGCTCTCCGAGCCCGGGCCGTGGGCCGGAGCTCCCGTACCGGGCGACCGAGCAGCTGGACCTCTCCGTCCCGGCTGGGCTGAAGCCCGAGGAGGGTCCGCAGCAGGGTCGTCTTACCCGACCCGTTCGGACCGACCACGCTCAGGATCTCGCCGGGACGGAGCTCGACGTCGATGCCGGAGAGGACCGGGCGACCGCCCAGCTCCACGGAGAGGCCGTGGGCCTGGAGCGGCATCGGAGACGTCATAGCGAGCGGGCTCCGGAGCGCCGGCGATAGAGCAGATAGAGGATGAACGGCCCTCCCATGACGCCCGTAACGACCCCGACGGGCAGGATGGCGCCTCCGCCCAGTACGGTGGTGGCCACGTCGTTCGCGATCACGAGGATGAGCGCGCCGACGAGCGCCGAGGCCGGGAGCAGCCACTGATAGTTCGGGCCCTGGACCCGACGCACGATGTGGGGGGAGACCAGCCCGACGAAGCCGATCACCCCGGAGAAGGCGACGGCGGTCGCCGTCAGGACCACGGAGAGCAGGATCAGGCGCCGGCGCATCGAGGGCACCGAGATGCCGAGCCCCGCGGCCGTCTCCTCGCCCATCTGCATCACGTTGAGCACCCGTCCGTGCAGGATCAGTACCGCGCCGGTCACGACCAGCACCGCGGCGAGGATCCCGACCTGGTCCCAGGTCGCCGCGCCAAAGCCCCCCAGCAACCAGAACGTCAGGGGCACGGTGACGGCGAACGGGCGCAGCGAAATCACCAACACCATGAGGTCTCCGAGGATCGCAGCGAGGGCCACCCCCGTGAGAATGAGCGTCTCGGCGGTCGCCCAACGGGAGTGGGACGCCACGAGGATGATGAGACCGGTCCCGAGCGCCCCGAAGAAGGCCAGCAAGGGGATCAGCACGTCCTCCTCGGACGCCGGGAGCGAGATCCCCAGGAACGACGCGTTGACGAAGACCAACGCCGCACCGAGGGCCGCTCCGGAGGAGATGCCCAGCAGGTACGGGTCCGCGAGGGGATTCCGGAACAGGCCCTGCATGGTGGCGCCCGATAGTCCCAGGGCCGCTCCCACGAGCAGCGAGAGCAGCACGATCGGCAACAGCGCCTCGAACAGGATCTCGGCCTGGATCGCGCAGGAGACCGTCGTGCCGTCGACGACGAGCCGAGCCGGACATTGGGCGGTGGCGACCAGCCCGAATCGATGGGCGAGCAGGTAGACCACGTTCACCGGCGGCAGGGCCACGGACCCGACCGCGAGCGAGAGGACCGTGACGACGAGGAGCGCTCCCGCCAGGAGCAGCAGGATCCGCCGGTGCGGCCGCCCGCGCGCTCGCGAGGGTTCGGGCGACCCCGGCGCTTCCCGCGGCTCAGAGCGGCGGTCCACCAGACAGCTCAGGGTGGAGCAAGGTGATGAGGTTTGAGAGTCCGAAGACCATCGTCGGGTCGGGCTCGGTCAGATAGAGGGCGTTGAGCGCGAACACATGTCCTGCGACCACCGCTTGGAACGACGACCAGTCCGGAGATTGAGTGTAGTTCGCCACGGTCAGTCCGAAGCCGGTGCCGACGATGATCGCCGTCGCGTTCGCCGCGAGGACGTAGCTGCCGCTGACCTCCTCGTCGTTGGCGAGAGTGTCGTTCGCGGTGATGCTGGTCGCACCCGCGTCCAGGATCAGATCGTTCCCGAAGCTCCCCGGGCCGAACGTCCAGTAGCCCTCGGAATCCGGATAGTACGTGAGGAACACCGACGGCACATAGGTGATGTTGTAGGAGACGTTCGCCGCGTCCACGGTGAGCGCCTGCTCCATCTCGGCGTTGATCGACTGAGCGGTCGCGTTCGTTCGGGTCACCTCGCCGGTGATCTCGACGTCGTACTCGATGCCCGCGAGCGTCGGGGGGTTGAGGTAGAGGCACGGAATGCCATAGGTGGACTGGACCGACTCGAGCTGCGAGAGGGAGAAGCCCGACCCGGCGATGATGAGATCGGGGTTCAGGGCCAGGACCGCCTCCACGTCGAGGGTGGGGTTCCACGTTATGACCGGCAGCGAGGCGAGGCTCCAATTGGCGACCTGCCCTGGCGTGTAGTCGTCGTAGACGCCGCCCGCTGCTGCGGAACCGCCGTCCACCCCGACCACGTCGGCGCGCAAACCGAGTCGGAAGAGGATGTCCATGACACTCGGCCCCAGGACGATGATGCGGTCCGGCGTGCCCGTCACCGTGACCGAGCGGCCGGCGTCGTCGACGACCGTAACCGAACCCGAGCCCGAGGAACTGGACGAGGTCGAGTGGGGGGCGAAGACCGTGAGGTCGAGAGCGGCGATCACGACCACCGCTACGAGGAGTATGGAGACCACAACCGTCGGTAGCCACGCGCGTCGGCCGCTTCGCGGGGCGTCGACGCTCTCCGGGGGGGTAGAGGAGGCAGTCATATGCGTAAGACTTCCGTAAGGTGTATTGTACATAAGGCTGACGCGCCATGGGCCCGCCCGATGGCGCGACAACTCAACTCTCGCCGCTCAGGGGTCTCGAGCAGGGCGATCGCTTGGAAGATGTGCGGCGAGGAACGGCAGGAGGTCGTAGAGGCTCCGGGGTCGCGCTCGGGCTCGCGCCTCCAAGAGTCGGTACAGCCGGGTCGCCTCGCCTCCAGTGTAGTCCCGACGCGAGAAGTCCGTGGCAGAGACGAGAAAGAGCGGAACACCGTCCGGGAGTTCCAGCGGAAGGAGGAGACTCGAGAGGTTCCCCCGCCCGACCGCGAACGAGGTCAGGATCACGCCGTCCGCGCGGGCGAGGAGGGCCCGCGCGCGGTCGAGCGCGTCTGCCTCCGACGTTCCCTCGGAATCCACGGTCGCCAGGTCCACGCCGAGTTCTATCGCCGTCCGGGTGTCGTCGTCCCGCACGGACAGCGGGCCCACGGAGAGCCGGTAGCCCTGCTCCGCGAGTCGTCGCAGCAGCGGAGTGCCCGTCCCACCCCCGCAGACGACGTGGAGCCGCACCGGGGTCATGACGGCACCCGGGACCGGCTCCAGGATAAGAGCGCGGCCGCGGTCTCGGACCGCGGAGGTCCCCCCGTATCCTCGCACGGCCCGGCCGACCCGGGCGGGAGCCGACCATGACGCCGTACAACGAAGACGAACCCACGTACCCTCGGTTCGAAGTGCGCCCGAAGGCCCGTCGTCGACCGCTTCCCGTCGGACTGGTACAGGTCTACACGGGACCCGGGAAGGGCAAGAGTACGGCCAGCTTCGGGCTGATCGCGCGAGCGACCGGCCACGGTCTTCGCTGTTGCCTCATCCAGTGGATGAAGAAAGGGAACTACGGGGAGATTGTCGCGCTGCGAGAGCTGCCCGGCGTCCACATCGAACAGTACGGGAGCGGGCACTGGGTGAAGCGAAGAGCGCTGGCCGAGGAGGACCTTCACTTGGCGCGGCGGGCCCTGGAGAGCGGACGCCGCGCCGCTTCCAGCGGAAAGTTCGATCTCGTTGTCCTCGACGAAGTGAACACGGCGATCTCCCGTGGTCTCGTGCCGCTCGACGACGTGCTGGATCTGGTGGCCGCGAAGGCGCAGCTCACGGAATTGGTCTTGACGGGACGGGGGGCTCCCAAGGCGCTCATGGATCGGGCGCACCTTGTCACCATGATGATCGGCATGAAGCACCCGTACCACCGAGGCATGGATGCGAGGGCCGGGATCGAGTGGTAAGGGCCACCGCGTCCCGGTCGCCGGGCTGCTGGTCGCGGGGACCACCAGCGATGCCGGGAAGAGCTTCGTGACCACCGGGCTCTGCCGACTGCTTTCCCGCCGCGGGTGGCGCGTCGCTCCCTTCAAGGCGATGAACATGTCGTTGAACTCCGTCGCGACGGACCAGGGCGAGGAGATCGCGCTGGCGCAGTGGGTGCAGTGCGTCGCGGCCGGGGTGCCTCCGACCGCGGCCGCCAATCCGGTGCTGCTGAAGCCCTACGACGGCGGAGTCGAGATCGTACTCCACGGTCGGTCCTCGGGCCGTCTACGCTCGTGGCGTCGCGAGATGCCGGCGCAGCTGCCCCGACTTCGTGCGGAGATCGCCCGGGCGATCGAGGCCGCTCGGGGCAACGGCCGCCTCGTGATCGCCGAAGGTGCGGGTTCGCCCGTCGAGCTGAATCTTCGATCCAGCGACCTCGCCAACTTCTTCGTCGCCGAGCGGCTCGACGCCCCGGTGATCCTGGTGGCCGACCTCGAGCGCGGAGGGGCCTTGGCGCAAGTCGTCGGCACGTTCGACCTGCTCCGCCCGTCCGAACGCGCCCGCGTCTGCGGCATCATCTTCAACCGGATCCGAGGCGATGAGCAGATCTTCCGGCCGGCCGCCGCGTGGACCGAAGACCGACTCGGAGTCCCGGTCCTCGGCGTCCTCCCTCCGCTCCCGGTCGAGGCCGGGGCGCTCCCCTCCGAGGACTCCCTGAGCCTCGCTCGTCGCCGGGCCGACCCGCCGCGTCGAGGCGGGGTCCCTCGCCTCGGCGTGGTCCGCCTTCCCCATACGGCGAACTTCACCGACATCGAGCCGCTCGAAGCGCTCCCCGACCTCGACACCCGCTGGATCGCCTCGACGACCGAACTGGCCGGATGTGCGGCGGTCCTCTTGCCCGGTACCCGCCGCACGGGCGACGACCTGGCGTGGCTGCGGCGGGGAGGCTGGCCGGCGGCGCTGCGGCGGGCCCGCCGCCGCGGGGTGGGGATCGGAGGCGTGTGCGGCGGTTTCCAGATCCTGGGCGAGTGGCTCGACGATCCCGAGGGTGTCGATGGACCGCCGGGTCGCCACCGGGGGCTCGGACTCCTGCCCCTCACGACCCGCTTCCAGGAGCCGAAGATCGTTCGAACGGTGATCGCGCGGGCGCGCCCGGGCCATCCGTGGCTGCCGGCAGGAAGCCGCGTGAGCGGCTACGAGATCCATCGGGGTCGGATCGATCGAGCCTCCGACGCTCGGCCGATCTTCGGTGTGATGGCGGGGACCGGAGGCGAGGGGTTCGAGCAGCTCGACGGGGTCCGGTCCGAGGACGGCCGCGTGTGGGGCACAATGCTCCACGGCGTGCTGGGGGCCCCTGAGTCCGTCGAAGGGCTGATCCGATGGGTCCGGTCCGGGTCGCCTTCGGAGTATCGGACTCCCGGGTCGATTGGCCGGACCGAGCCGGAGTCGCTCTTCCCCGGCCTCGACCGGACGATCGACGCGGTCGCCGACCTGCTGGAACGTCACCTCGATGTTCGCACCCTCGAGCGGGTGCTCGGCGCGCGAACGGCCTCCGTCAACCGTCGGGGATCGGCGCGGCCCGCCCGTTCGCCGGGGACGGATACCGGTCGCCCCACCGGTCGAGGAAGACGCGCCCGTCGAGCGGCGCGCGGGCGGCCCAGCCCTGGCTCTCGAGCTCCGGTCGCCGCGGGAACTCGCGCACGTACCCCAGGGTGAGGTAGGCGAGGGGTCGGATCTCGGCCGGAATCTTCAGCAAGGTTCGGAGGCGCTCGGGATCGAGGATGCTGACCCAACCGACCCCGAGTCCCTCCGCGCGGGCGGCCAGCCAGAGATTCTCGATCGCGAGGCAGGTGCTGAACACGTCGACGTCCCGGACTCGAACCCGGCCCAGGACCGACGGTCCCGCGCGATCGGGATCGCACGTCACGCAGACATTCAGCGGCGC
>JASHYV010000077.1 GCA_030064695.1 Thermoplasmata archaeon | reverse complement strand
CGGACGATCTTCATCCGGTTCTCGGGCGTGTCGGGCATCGTGGTCTTGACGTACAGCTCGTAGCCGTAGCCGCGGATCCGCGAGCGGAGCGCCGGGTGCATCGTCTGCACCGAGTCGATGTTGCCCGCGGCGACCAGGACGAAGTCGGACGGCACCGGCTCCGTCTTCACCATCGCGCCCGCCGAGCGCTCCGACTGGCCGACGATCGGGAACTTGCGCTCCTGGAGGGCGGTGAGCAGCGAGTGCTGGCTCTCGATCTTAAGGAGGTTGATCTCGTCGAGGAACAGGACTCCCCCGTTCGCCTTGTGGATCGCCCCCACCTCGACCCGCTCGTGCGGGGGGGTCTCGAGGCCCCCCGACTGGAACGGATCGTGCTTCACGTCCCCGAGCAGCGCGCCCGCGTGGGCGCCGGTAGCGTCCACGAACGGGGGTTTCTCGTCGGGAGCATGGGTGACCAGCAGCTTCGCGACCCCGGCGCCGCCGTCACTGCGGCCGCTCGAGAAGCGGACCAGGACGTAGATGAACACGACGATGAAGATGCCGAGCAGGAGGGCGGTGAGGTCGTGGGTCGTGAGCAGGATGTAGAGCGTGAAGGCGATGACCGCGACCGCGATGATGACGAACAGGATCGTCCGCTGCTCCTTCTTCGAGGCCGCCTCGAGCTTCTGCGCGGCGACGATCTCCTTGCCCTTGCCGGCGGGGACCACCCGGATCTTCGGCTCGTTGGGGTCCTCGTTGTTCGGATAGGCGAGGATGTCCTGCAGCTGCTCCTTCGGCAGGAAGTCGACCATCGCGCGGGCGAGCATGCTCTTGCCGGTCCCGGGCTCGCCGATGAGCATCATGTGCCGCTTCTGCGTCGCCGCCTTGCGCGCGACCTCGACGGCGTCGTCCTGTCCGATGACCTGGTCGAGCAGCCGCGGCGGGATCTCGACCTGGGCCGTGGTCGCGTAGGGCAGGTCCCGGCCCCACTGATCGAGTTCCGTAGTACCGGCGCCGTCCCCGGCGTCGCCGGGCGGTGTGTCCGCTCCTTCTGCCATGTCGGCGTCCCGACCCCAGCGCTCCCGGGGCCGTACCGCCGGCCGAACTATGCGGTGCAGCGTATAAATGGCTTGTCGAGTCCGTCACCACCTCGTGGCCCTTCGGTGCCTCCGGAGGCGCTCGCCGGGCCCCGGAGGTCGGCCGTTATCTATCGCGCCCGACTCGGCCGGCTCGGTCGGTCATCGTGACCGTTCGGCTGGAGGGACGTCCGGTGGCGGACGCCGTCAATGCGGCGACTCGGGCCGCGATCGCGAGCGGAGGTCGGCCGACGCTCGCGAGCGTGCATCGCGATGCCGAGAGCCCGTTCTCGTTCTACCTCCGGGGCCAGGCCCGGGCCGCTCAGGAACTCGGGATCGGGTTCCAGGACGAGGCGGTGCCGATGGAGGCCGGTCCCGAGGGCCTCGTCCGGCGCGTTCGAGAGCTGGACGGGGACCCGGAGGTCGACGCGATCCTGCTGGAGCACCCGTTGCCGCCTCCCTTCGACTTCCGCGCCGCGATCTCCGGGGTGCGACCCGCGAAAGACGTCGACGGGGTGAGCCCGACGAGCCTGGGTCTCCTCGTGGACCAGCACCCGCTGCACGTTCCGGCCGTCGCGCGGGCCGCCCTCGAGATCGCCCGGCACTATCGTCTGCCGGTGGAGGGGGAGCGCGTCGCGGTCGTGGGGCGATCGGAGACCGTCGGGCTCCCGCTCGCGCTGCTGCTCGCGCGCCGGGGACCCGGCGGGAACGCGACCGTGACGATCGCGCACTCTCACACACCGGATCTGGCGGCCGCTCTCGCGGGCCACCGAACGATCTTTTCCTGCGCCGGGCGCCCCGGCCTGCTCAACCGCAAGGTCGTGCCGCGGGATGCTGCCGTCGTGGACGTCGGCCTCAGCAGCGTCCCGGACCCGTCGCGGCCCGGCGGCGCGCGTGCGGTCGGGGACGCCGACTGGGCCGACCTCGACGGGTGGGCCGCCGGCGTCACCCCGGTCCCGGGGGGCGTCGGTCCGGTGACGGTGGCGGAGCTGATGGCGAACACCGCTCGCGCACACGCCCTCCAGCACGGGGGCCCCCGCTGATGCCCCGCGCGCGGGGCGGCGCCCGGGCCCACCGAACCGGCACCCCGGACCTCCACTGCCGGGACTGCCCGATGTGGTACGGCGCGGACGACGACGGCTGGGGTCCGTGCTCGATCAAGAATCGCCGCGGCGACACCCGCTACCTCACCTGGGGCGGGCACCTCTGCGACGAAGGTTACGTGGTGCCGACGGCGAGCGCGGACTTCGAGCGCGCCGCGCCGTTCAAGGGCTCGCGCTCGACCTCGAGGGCGTCGGCGGTCGGGTACTCCTCGATCTCGAAGGCGGCCCAGGGCAGGCGCCGCGCCTCGCGACGCAAGACGGCGGGGGCCAGTTCGACCCGCCGCCGCTCCGCATCGAGGCGGTAGTCGCCCGGCCGGAGCTGCACGCGACGGGCGACCTCCCGGGACCAGCGATCCAGATTCCGGGCCCGACCGGCCTCGACGATGCCCATCAGGACCGTTCCCTCGGGGAGCCGGTCGGCGAACGCCGGGGCGGTTCGCTCCGCGCGGCGGAGCAGACGCTGCTTCAACTGGACACCGTCCTTGAACCTCGATGAACAGTAGTGGACCGGGATCTTCAGTCGCATCTCCCGGACGATCCGCTCCGCGACCCCGCGGCTCCCGCGCACCCCCCAGCCGTTCCGAGGGTCGACGCGATAGCCTCGATCATGGAGCGCGTCCTCGTTGGTCTCCGAGAACTCGAGCTCGTTCAGGTTGACGAAGTCGACGCCGATCCCCTCGAGGGCCTCAAGGAGCCTCCGCAGCTGGGCCTCCTTCTCCGGCAGGACCGGGATCTCGACGCCCCGTCGGATCCCCCACGCCGGCGCCGCCTCGAGGACCTCCCGATACGCCTTGCCGTCGGATGTGAGCGGTCCCCAGAGGTAGTGCGGGATGTGCAGGCGGAGCTCGTCGAGGCCAGCCGCGGCGAGTCGCTGGAGCTTCTCGGGGTTCGGCTCGTGGGTGTACAGGTGGATGTTGTGCTCGGGCCCGAACGTCG
>JASHYV010000076.1 GCA_030064695.1 Thermoplasmata archaeon | reverse complement strand
GCGGCGCTTCGCGAGCGCTACGCGACGGGCCCCGCGCCCGGGAGCGCGGCATGAGCGACGAGGTCACCGCCGAGATCCTGACGACCCACATCCTCGACCTGGCGGCCGAGGGGAAGCGGCTCGACGGCCGCGGACCGGACGACTACCGGCCCGCGTCGGTCGAGCCCGGGTTCGTGGTCACCGCCGACGGCTCGGCGCTCGCCCGCCTCGGCGACACCGCCGTGCTGGCCGGCATCAAGCTGGAGCCGGGGAAGCCGTTCCCGGACACGCCCAACGCGGGCGTGCTCACCACCAACGCGGAGCTGGTGCCGCTCTCGAGCCCGACGTTCGAGCCCGGCCCCCCACAGCCCGGGGCGATCGAGGTCTCGCGGGTGGTCGACCGGGCGATCCGCGCGGCCGAGACGATCGACCTGACGCGGCTCGTGGTCACGCCCGGCGAGAAGACCTGGGTCTGCTACGTCGACATGCACGTGCTCGACCATTCGGGCAACCTGATCGACACGGCGGCGCTCGCCGCCGTCACCGCACTCGCGCACGCCATCGTGCCCGCGAAGCGGTTCGAGGTCGGCGAGGCCGACTATCCGCTCGACGTCCAGCACTTCCCGATCGAGTGCACGTTCGTGCGCCTCGGCGACACGATCGCGGTCGACCCGACGTTCGACGAGGAGCGGGCCGCGCAGGGCCGGCTCACGGTCGCCACCGA
This sequence comes from Thermoplasmata archaeon, assembly GCA_030064695.1. The sequence goes on along the minus strand of JASHYV010000076.1, from coordinate 4,023 downwards.
CGAGCTCGGTCGTGTGGTCGCGATGCAGAAGGGACTCGTGGGCGCATTCTCCCCGGACGACGTGAAGGACGTGGTCCGCCGCGCGCTCCGCCACGGCGACCGGCTCCGGGCGCTCGCCCGGGGAGGCTCGGCATGAGCAAGCGGACCAAGAAGGTCGGTCCGACCGGCTGGATGGGGCCCCGCTACGGGATCCGGATCCGCCGCCGGGTGCTGGAGATCGATCGGGCCCGCGCCCGTCCGGCGTCGTGCCCGCGCTGCTCGACGGCGACGCTCGATCGCGTCGCGAGCGGGATCTTCGAGTGCCGGCGCTGCGGCACGCGCTTCGCGTCGAACGCCTACGTCTTCCAGGCGCCCCCGCCGATCACGCGGACCGAGAAGGAGCCGGTCTCGGGCTCCTGAGCTCCCGTCGGGCAATCCTTAAGGTCCCCTCGCGCGTCGAACGGCCATGTTCCGGTGCATTCGTTGCGGAGAGGCGCTCCCGTCGGACGCGAACCTCTTCGGCGTCCGCTGCGACAACTGCGGCGGGAAGATCTTCACGAAGGAACATCCCAACGTGAAGAAGGTCCTCAAGGCGCGGTAGGCGCGCCGGCGGACGGCCCGAACTCGTACCGGAGCAGCCGGAACGCCCGGCGGAACCGGGGGATCGGCGAGAGCACGACGTAGGCCGCCCGGTAGCGCATCGGCGTGTACCGGGTCGCGAGGATCGACCGGTTCGCGACGCGCCGCCAGGCAGGAACGATCGCGTCGACCGTGCGCACGTCGTCGACGGCCCACCGGACCTCCGCGAACCCCGACGCGCGCAGGCGGGACGCCGCGGCCCGGACCGTGCTCGAGCCCATCACGTCGAACAGGAACCCGCCGGACGGGAAGTGGCCGACCACGCGCCGGATCAGGGCCACTGCGTCGGGCTCGCCCAGGTACTCGAGGACCCCGTCCGCGATCGCGAGTCCGGGCCGGTCGCCCGGCACCGAGCGGAGCCCGTCCGGGTCGGTCAACGAGGCGCCGAGGAACCGGTACGACGGCCCCTCCTCGAAGAAGCGCCGCCGCAGGGCGATGACTTCGGGGAAGTCCACCTCGATCCACTGCACCGACGGGGGCGGGCGGACCCGGAAGTACCGGGTATCGAGGCCGCAGCCCAGGTGGACCACGACGGCGTCCGGATGGCGCGCGAGGAACTCCCGGGTCCATTCGTCGAGCTGACGGGCCCGGACCGGCAGCAGTCGGCGCCGGCCCGGCCCACCGGGGGCCCCGAGGTCGAGACCGAGGCGTCGCGCTAGCTCGTCGGTCTTCGCGTCGTGGAGGATCGGGTGCTTCGAGCGGTAGTCGAGCGCCCGGGCGGAGAGCGGGATGAGCAGGGTCCTCGGGACCCCCGTGAGGTCCAACGGGCCCGCGCCGGGCTCCAGCGTCAATGCTCGTCCTGGATCTCGATCCAGTTGCCGTCGGGGTCCTCGACGAAGCCGATCCAGTACCGACCCTGCTCGTTCCACGGCTCCACGGCGACCCGGGCTCCGAGGGCCCGGAGCCGCTCGATCGCGGCCCGCGCGTCGGGCACGAAGACGCCGAGGTGGTCCAGCCCTTCCCCAGGCACATAGGGCGTGGCGTACGGCGACCCCGGCGGGTAGACGTTGAGCTCCAGCTCGAAGTGCGACACCGGGTCCTCGAGGCCCACGTACGAGCCCCCGTGCCCCATTCGCCCGCGGCCGGTCTCTCGGAGGCCCAGACCGCCCACGTAGAACCGCAGCGACCGCTCGAGGTCTGTGACCCGTACCCCGACGTAGCGCATCGGCATGGGAACGGGAGCGTCGCAGCGGCTCGGTCCTTATCTCGCGAGCGCCTCCCGGACGTCCGGGCCCGGCCCCGTCGCCGATACCCTTAGCTTCGAAACCCGTTCGCCCAGCGTGTCCGGCGACCGGCTCCCGACGGGCATCCCGTCCGTCGACCGGCTCCTAGGGGGCGGGCTCGAGACCGACAGCGTCACCGAGCTCTACGGCGAGGGCGGGAGCGGCAAGACCCTCTTCTGCCTCGACGTGGCGGTCCGGGTCGCCCGCGCGGGGCGATGGGTCCTCTACATCGACACCGAGGGGGTCAGTGTGGATCGTCTCCGGGCGATCGCCGGCGAGGAGCTCGAGGCGCTCCTCGGTCGCTTCCTCCTCTCGACACCCAAGGACCTCGCGGAGCAGGGACGGGCGGTCGCGACCGCCTGCGCCCTCGCGCGCGAGGGGAAGCGACCGGTGGGGCTGCTGGTCCTTGACTCGGCCACGTTCTACTACCGGCTCGCCCTCTCGAGCTCCGACGAGGACACCGCGCGCGAGGCGCTGAGCCTCGAGCTCGCCGACCTCGTTGCGACCTCGCTCCGGGCCCAGGTGCCGGTGCTCCTCACGAACCAGGTCTGGCGCAGCGTGAAGGAGGGGACGCTGGAGCCGCTCGGCGGCTCGTTCTTGAACCACGCCGCGAAGACGATCCTGCGCTTCGATCGCCTCCCCGGGGCGCGCCGGCGCGTGGTGCTCACGAAGCATCGCTCGCGCCCCGAGGGGTCGGCCGAGTTCCGGATCACCTCGACCGGGCTCGAGTAGGAGGCCCCCGGTCGGTAGGGATTAAGGGTCGGAGCGCCTCCGGGGATCCGTGTCCGAAGCGCTCCTCGAAGTGACGGACGTCGCGACCCCGATCGGCCTCTTCCGGATCGCCTACCAAGGCGCCACCGTGCATGTGCTCGACCTGGTCGAGAACGGGGTGCCGCGCTCGGCAACCCCCGAGGGCGCCGTCCGGCGGCGCGCCCCGTATCCGCCGGGTAGCCCGCCCCGGCAGCTCCAGGAGTACTTCCGCGGTGAGCGGAGCGACTTCGACGTCGAGGTCGACCCGGATTCGGCCTCGGCGTTCGACCGCACGGTCTGGTCGAAGCTCCGGGCCGTTCCCGCCGGCGAGACCGTGACCTACGGCGAGCTCGCCCGACGCGCCGGCTACGCCGGCGCCGCGCGCGCCGTGGGCGGCGCCATGCACCGCAACCCGATCCCGATCGTGATACCGTGCCACCGCGTGGTCGGCGAGGACGGGGACATCACGGGCTTCGGCCTCGGGCTCTGGCGCAAGCGATGGCTCCTCGACCACGAGGGCGCCTGGCCCCTGCGGTCCCGGTCCGCGGAAGGTCCGAAGGGGCGGGGGCAACAGACCCTCGACGTGCTGCTGAAGATGCCGACGCGGAAGCGGGCCCGGAAAGCTACTACGACGCGTAGTAAGCTGGCCTGAGAGCGGACCGGTCGTAGCGCTCGCCCGACCGTCCTTCCCACGAGGGAGATCGGCCGAGACCGTAAGCTACCACGTAACGTAGTAACTTAGCCATCGTGACCTGGAGTAGCTTTCGCCGTTCGATCGTCCCCGTCATCTCGACCGGTCACGGCCAAGCTACTACAAATTCCGTAGCTTTGCACGACCCCGAACCTACTACAGTTGTAGTAGGTAGAAGGGGCCGGGTGGCTCAGCCCGCGTAGTAGGCGGCGTCGTACGGCTCGGGCTTGAGGCCCCGCCGCTGACGGATCTCGGCCACGACCTTCGGCTGGAGCTCGACGGGCACGGGCTCGAAGCCCATCGACTCCGTCGACCAGAGCACCTTCCCGACGGTCGCGCTGCGGATGTCCGAGGCGAAGCCGAACATCTCGGCGACGGGCACCTTCGCGACGACCGTCTGCAGGTCGCCGACGCTCGTCATGTCCAGGATCTCGCCGCGCCGGCGCTGGAGCTCCCGCGTCGCTCCGGCGAGGACCTCCTGCGGGACGTTCACCGTGACCTTCTGGAACGGCTCCAGGAGGAGCCGGTCCCCGAGCACCATCGCGCCGTAGACTCCCGAGCGGGCGGCCGGGATCGTCTGCGCCGGCCCGCGGTGGATCGAGTCCTCGTGCAGCTTCGCGTCGACGAGGCGCACCTTGAGCCCGTAGACCTTCTCGTTGGCGAGCGGGCCCCGGTTCACGGCCTCCTTGAACGCGTCGACGATCAGGTCCATCGTCTCGTTGAGGTACTGGATCCCCTTCG
>JASHYV010000075.1 GCA_030064695.1 Thermoplasmata archaeon | reverse complement strand
CCCTCGGCCACGTCGATCGACAGCGGCGCCCGGATCGAGCCGGCCGGCAGGTACATCAGCCGCGAGAAGTTGTTGCGCTTCTTGTCCTCCGGGGTGATTCTGCCGAGGAGCGCCGCGGGCCGCTTTCCTTCCAGCGCGAGCGTCAGATCGGTCCCGTTCTCGTGCGAGATGTGGACCCGCTTCCCGCGCGCGAGGGCGCGGACGATCGGCGCCGCGCTTCGGGCGAGCGCCGCCGGATCGACCATCGACCCTTCGAGGACCTGTCGCTGCCAGGATTCCTCGTCGACCCCGTACGCGCGGGCCAGCTCCGGGTAGACCCGACCGATCTCGAGACGAGCGCCGCGGAGATCGGCCTTGCCGGCGGTCTGGTACCATTTCTCATTCCAGCCGAACAGCGCGCCGAGCTTCTTCGGAGGCAGGGCGTTGAGTCGCACTCGGTCGCCCGGGCCCCACATGTGGAGGTATACGTCGGTCTTCGCGAGCGCCCCCCACTCGTGGTCGGGCGCGGCGCCGAGGAGCTTCTCCTCTCCGTGGTCGACCGAGTCCCAGTAGCTCGGTTCGTCCTCGTAGATCAGGAGCGGGTGGGCCTTCAGCCGCCGCGCTTCTCGGACGATGGCGGTCGCGTACGGCAGGGTATGCGACCAAGCTTCGACGGTCAGGTTCTCACCGGGCTTGAGCTCCAGGTTGCGGCGCAGGATCGCCCGGGCAAAGCGGTGAGGAAGATCGTCGGTGTCCAGCGCGGGCCGTGCCGGCGGGGCGCGGGCGGGCATCTAGGCGCCTCCCCGAGCCAGCCCGTGCTGCGACATCGTGGACGAACGGCACGGGCCCGGCCGCGCGGCCAACGGTGCCGGGCTCACGGGTTCCGGCCGGCGCATCCGGCGCCAGAACCGCCGGCGGCGAGCGGACGGGGGTCCGTCGACGGCGGGATCGGTCGCGGCAGCGACCATCCAGGTCGGCGTGGTCCCTCCGAACTCGTCCGAAAGCTCCGAAAGGGCAGGGGCGTTGCGAGTCGACCAGGCGGCCTTCTGGAACAGCAGCCAGACCTCAGGTCCCGGCTGTCCCGCGTATTGGGCGCACATGATTGGAGCAGAGGCGGTCCGCTACTTAACCGCTAGCGAATTTAGGATTCTAATCGCACAATTGTGTGCCCCATTAGTATTCTAAAAATGGACCCAAACGCGACGCGGTCGGGCGGTCAGAACAGGTCGCCCCTTTGGACGAAGAAGCGGGGGTCGGCGAAGGTCCGTTGGAGCTCGCCGGCCTCGTCCCGCCCGCGTGCGGTGAGCGGACAGCCCATCAGGACCGCGTGGTGCGACGGAAGAACCCGATACCCGCGCTGCTCCAGCGGCGACCGGGCGTCGGAGACGAAGCTGGAGCAGGCCATGCCGATCCAGCGGGTCCCTCCGTAGGCTTCGATCGCGTCCAGCATGCGCGACAGGTTCTGCGGGTCGTCAATCACGATCTCGCGCGCCACGCAGCTGAACGGGTCCAGCTGGATCTCGGTGTAGCCGCGGGGCCGGCGCCCCATCTCGAGGACCTGCACCGCGTCCACCGTCCTCCAGCCGAGAGCGATCCGGTGCCGAAACGACCGCGGGAACCGTTCGACGAAACCGAGGCGGTCTCGGGTCGCCATCGCGAGGAGTCGATCCAGTCGGTCGAGGTCTCCGGGACGAGCTCTCCGGAGCCGCGCCCCGGGGCCCGGAACCCGCGGACGGCTCCGGGGAGGCAGCACGGCCGTGGGGAAGGAGTACAGGTCTCGATAGCCGAGCCGCTCGTAGACTCGATGCGCTCCCCAGCTGCGTCGGGTCCAGAGGAACGACCAGTCGAGACCCTCGCCCCGAGCCTCGCGGTGCGCGCGGCGCAGTAGCTCGGTAGCGATGCCACGCCGGGTTGTGTCGGGGCGGACGACCACATCGCAGACTCCGCAGACGGTCTGGGTGCGCTGGTCCGATCGAAACCGGGCGCGAACGGTGGCAAGGTGGCCGACGACTCCGCCCGCGTCGGTGGCCACCAGGGCCCGGTAGTCGGAATATCGCCGACGACCGGCCCGGTACTCGTTCACTACCGCCGCGTAGCCCGGGGTATCTCCCTCGCTCCAGAGCAGGGCGGCCACGCCCGCCCGCTGCGAGGCGGAAAGTTGCGGCCAGGTCTGGATCCGTGTCATGGCGCCGGGTGCATTCCCGCTCGCCGCTATCTCGCTTTGCGAATGGGACCCGGCCGGACGACCGATCTCCGCCGTGCGAGCGCCTCCGGCGGGCGGGCCGGCACAAATGCTTTTAACGAGCATCGACCTCGGAAATCCTGAATGCGTCGCCATGTGACGATGGGGTAGCCTCCCCGGGCCCCTCGCTTCCTCGATACCTTCTCGGTCGATCGTCATGGACCTCCTCGACGCGATACGCTCGTTCCGACCCTGCACCCAGTTCCACTCCCGTCCGGTCGCCCCGGAGAAGCTCAAGTCCATCCTCGGCGCGGCCCGCCTAGCGCCCAGCCAGCACAACCTGCAGCCCTGGCGCTTCGTCGTCGTCCAGGATGACGAACGGAAGCGGCTGCTCGCCCAGGCCTCGAGCAAGGGGCGCCTGCTCGCCGAGGCGCCCGCGGTCATCGTCGCCTTCGCCGTCGAGGAGGACATCCCCGTCACGATCGGGGGCGGCTACATCTCCGCGTATCCGCTCGACGTCGCGGTCGCGGTCGACCACCTGCAGCTGGCGGCCACGTCCGAGGGCCTCGGCACGAACTGGATCATCGACTTCAACGAGGCCAAGGTCCGCCAGGTGCTCCACGTCCCCGAGGGGATCCACCCGATCGCGGTGATTCCCATCGGGTATCCGGCCGAGACGAACGGCAGCGCCAAGTCGAACGGCGACGGCCGGAAGAGCCCGGACGAGATCATCGCCTACAACGAGTACCCCTGGTAGGGTCGGCGGGCGTGACCACCGTCACCTTCGTCTCGCGCAACCCCGGGAAGTTCCGCGAGGTTCGCGACGTCCTCGGCGAGTACGGGCTCGAGGTGCGCTGGTCCCGACGGGAGCTCCCGGAACCCCAGGCCGAGACCCTCGAGGAGGTCGTCGCCGCCAAGCTGGACGCGGTCCAGGAGCTGCCCGGATACGTGCTGGTGGAGGACTCGGGACTCTTCATCCCGTCGTTGCGCGGCTTCCCCGGGGTCTACTCCGCCCACTTTCTCGACGTCTGGCGGTTCGGACCGATCTTCGAGTTGCTGCGCCATCGACCACGCGGCGCGTACTTCCAAACGGTCGCCGGGCTCCGGAAGGGGCGACGCCGCTGGACGTTCGTCGGCGAGGTGCACGGCGCGATCGCGTCGCGGCCCGCCGGGCGGCACGGGTTCGGATACGATCCGATCTTCATCCCCCGCGGCTGGGACCGGTCGTTCGGACAGGTCCCGGCGGAGCGGAAGAACGCGATCTCCCACCGGGCTCGGGCGATGCGCAAGGTCGGCGCCGCGCTCCGATCCGGCCGAGCCTAGCACGGCCATCGGCCTTATTCGCCGGGCGCGATGGGGCCCGCCGTGCTCGTGGACGAGATCGGAGAGTCGCCGATCCTCGCGCTGATCGAGCAGATCTTCCGGGCCCGGGCGCGCGGCGAGACGATCCTCACACTGCACATCGGCGAGCCCGACTTCGAGACCCCGCAGGGGATCCGGGAGGCCGCGTATCGCGCGATGAACGAGGGCTTCACGCACTACGCCCCCGCATCCGGACTGCCGGAGCTGAGGGCCGCCATCGCGTCCCGGCTCGCCGAAAAGCACCGGATCCCGGCCTCGCCGGACGACGTCGTCGTCATCCCCGCCAAGTTCGCGATCTTCGCGACCCTGCTCTCCACGCTGGAGCCGGGGGACGAGGTGCTGCTGCCGGACCCGACGTACCTCTTCGAGCAGCCGATCCGGCTCGCCGGCGCGAAGCCCGTCTACGCTCCGCTCACCCGCTCGTTCGAGCTGGACCCGAGCCGGATGGCGGACGCGATCACGCCGCGGACGAAGCTCCTGATCCTCGTCTCGCCCGGAAATCCGACGGGGCACGTGCTGCGCCGCCACGAGGTCAAGACCGCCCTCGAGATCGCCCAGGCGAAGGGGCTCACCGTCGTGAGCGACGAGACCTACGAGTCGCTCGTCTACGACGGCGCCCACCTGTCGCCCGCGAGCCTCGCTCCGCCCGAACTGCCCGTCGTGACCATCGGGAGCTTCTCGAAGCTCTACGCCATGACGGGTTGGCGGGCGGGCTACGTGGTCGCCCCGCCGAAGATCCGAGAACGCCTCGTGAAGGTCGTCGAGCACACGCTCACCTGCATCCCTCCGTTCGTGCAGCGAGCGTGCCTCTGGGCCCTCCAGAACGCCGGGCCCGACGAGGTGCGGTTCCGGGAGAAGTTCCGGGAACGGCGCGACCATCTCCTCGCCCGGCTCGACGACCTGCCTGGCATCACCTGCGTGCCGCCGGAAGGCGCGTTCTACGCCTTCCCGGCGTTCGAACTCAACATGAGCTCGACGGAGTTCTGCCGGGCCCTGCTCGAGGAGGAACAGGTGGCCGTGGTCCCCGGGATCGCGTTCGGGCCCGATGGGGAGCGCCACGTCCGCATCTCGTACACGAACTCGCTCGACACCATCGACGCGGCGATGGAGCGACTGGGTCGCTTCCTCGAACGCCACGGCGCCCGGCGCGGCGCTTGAGCCGCCGCTCCTTTTGTAATCCCGCCGTCTCCCCTTCCCGATGGCGCCCGCGCCCAAAGTCCACGACCTCACCGCGACGCTGGAGACGTTCATGCCCGTGTGGCCCACCTCGCCGCTTCCGACCTTCGAACCGGTGGGGTTCGTCGCCCGCGACGGCTACCTCATCGAACGGATCAACTGCCTCACCCACACGGGGACGCACCTCGACGCCCCGGCCCACTTCCTGGAGGGCACGGCGACCGTGGACGCGATCGCCCCCTCGGCGCTCGTGGGCACCGCGGCGGTACTCGATGTTCGGGCCGAGCTCCAAGGTACGATCATCCCGAAGGCGGCGCTCGAGCGGCACTGGCCGAAGGGCGCGTCGCCCGAGATCGTCCTGTTGCGCTCCGACTGGAGCCGCGAGCGGGCGCCGACCCGGAAGTACCTCTACGAGTTCCCTGGCCTCGAGACGGACGGAGCGGAGTGGCTGGCCGGTCGGGGCGTGAAGGGGGTCGGCACGGACACCCTCGGCATCGATCCCTACTCCAACCAGAAGTTCGAAGCGCACAAGGTGCTCCTCGGCAAGGGGATCTGGCTCCTCGAGGCGCTCGATCACCTCGACGCGCTCCGCGAGGGGGCCTCCTACACGCTGGTCGCCGCCCCGCTCAAGATCGCCCGGGCCAGCGGGGCGATGGCCCGCGTCTTCGCGATCGAGATGTGAGTCGCCGCCGATGGCGCTCGAGAGCGGGCTGAAGGGCGCGCGAGTCCTCGTGACGGCGGCCAGTCAGGGGATCGGCTTCGGGGCCGCCCGCGCCTTCCTCGAGGAAGGCGCCCGGGTCGTGATCAACTCCTCGAACCCGGACCGGGTCGAGCGCGCCACGGCGGCGCTCCGGGCGCTCGGAGAGGTGCATGGGATCGCGGCGGATCTCCGGTCGCATGCGGATCTCGATCGGCTCGTGGACGAGACGGTCCGAGAGCTGGGAGGACTCGACACGCTGGTCTACGTTACCGGGTCGCCCCGGCCCGGGGTGTTCATGGAGCAGGGGTATGACGACTGGGAGAAGGCCGCCGGGCTGCTCGTCGTGAGCCCGGCCTATCTCGCACGGAAGGCGGCCGAGGCGATGGCCGGCCACCCCGGGCGGATGGTGTTCCTCACCTCGACGGCGATCCGGGAGCCGATCGCGAACATCGCGACCTCGAGCGTCTGCCGGATCGCCGTGGCCGGGCTCGTCCGCACACTCGCGCGGGAGCTGGGTCCGAAGGGGATCCGCGTGAACGGCATCCTGCCGGGCTATACCCGTACGGACCGGATCGAGGAGGTCGCGGTCGACCGGGCTCGACGACAGGGATCCACGCCGGAGGCGGTCCTCGCCGCGATGGAGCGGGAGATCCCGCTCGGTCGGATGGGCACCCCTGAGGAGCTCGCGCGCGTGGTCGTGTTCCTGGGCAGCGAGATGTCGAGCTACGTCACCGGCGCGATGCTGCCGGTGGACGGCGGCTCGTTGCACTCGGTCGGCTGAGCCTCAGGGCCGGTCGGGCGGCGAGGCCTCGCTCACGAAGTCCTCGCGCTCCGGGACGAAGACGTCGAGGATCCGCGTGGGGCCCCCCGGCTCGGTCACGAGTTCGTGCGAGACCCCGCTGGGGACCACGTACGCCGACCCTTTCGTGAGCTTCCACGTCTCGTCGCCGACCCGGAAGTCGCCGCCGCCCTCCAGGACGACCCCCGACTGCAGGTGCGGGTGGTTGTGGAGCGGAAAGGTGACCGAGGGGCCGATCTCGTAGAGCACGAGCATCACCTGGGGGCCATGCGCGAGGATCCGGCGGCGTACCTGCGGCAGAACCTCGTGCCA
>JASHYV010000074.1 GCA_030064695.1 Thermoplasmata archaeon | reverse complement strand
CCGTTCCTACTCGACTTCTTCCCTCTTGAGACGGACAAGGACACCCGGCTCGCCCGATTCTACTCGCGGCTCCGGGAGGGCCGGCTGTCGACGACGCGGTGCGCCGCGGACTCGCTCCTGCACTGGCCACCGCGGACCGCCTGCCCGAAGTGCCACCGCACCGAGCTCGAGTGGGTCGACCTGCCCGAGAGCGGCCGGCTGTACGCCTTCAGCGCCGTGCTCGCCGGGGCGCCGCTCGGCATGGAGGACCAGATCCCGTTCGCGGTCGGGCTCGTGGACCTCGACGGGGTGCCGCTGCGCCTCTTCGGCCGCGTCGAAGGCCGGGCCTGGAACGAGTTGGCGGTCGGGGAACGCGTGCGGGTCGAGCCGTACGACGTCGGGGACGGCCGGTATTTCTACCGGTTCCGTGCGGATCGCTGAACCGGGGGCGCGACGGGGGCGACGGCCCCCGGTCGATGGGATTTTTCCCCGATTCGGGGGCTGGCTATTTATAGACCCCCTCGGTCTCGCGCGCCGCCGAATTCGGAGCGAAGCGGCCGCGTATGGAATCGAGCTCGACTGGGTGGTGGGGTCGCCACAAGTGGACGGTGGCGATCCTGGTCGCGTCGTTCGCCTCCGCGATGGCGATCCGCACGATCTGGACCTACCCGATCATCGCGCAGTGGGGTCCGCTGTACAGCTACGCGGGCGGATCGGACTCGTACTACCACTCGCGCGTGATGTCGTACATCATCCTCAACCACACGAACCTGGTCCACGATCCGCTCCTCCGGTTCCCCGTCGGCGCGATCAACCCGCGCGAGCCGCTCTTCGACTGGATGAACGCGATCCTGGGGTTGCTCTTCGCCCCGTTCTTCGGCGGCAACGCCGTCACGGCGGGCGCGTGGTTCCTCGACCTGCAGGCCCCCCTCTGGGCCGCGCTCGGGGTCTTCCCCGTCTACCTGATCGGCAAGGAGGTCAGCAACCGCCGGATGGGCCTCATCGCCGCGCTCATCTTCCCGTTCCTCTCGGCGAACATCGACTCCTCGATCTTCGGCTACGCGAACTACCTCTCCTTCTACACCTTCTTCATCCTGGTCACGGTCTACGCGTACCTCCGCACCGTACGCGCGGTCGGGAGCCGGCGCTGGGTCGAGAGCTACCGCCGGCCCCGGCAGTTCCTGCCGGCGATCAGGGCGTTCCTCCGGACCGAGCGGACGGCGGTGAAATGGGCCGTCTTCACCGGCGTCGCGATGGGCGCGACGGCGCTCGCCTGGCAGGGGTACACCTACGTCGTCGTGGTCATCGCGCTCTCGCTCCTGATCTCGATGATCGCGGAGCGGATCCGCCACGTCGACTCGTTCGGGCTCTACGTGAGCGCCTGGATCGTCGGGCTCATCGCCTTCCCGATGGAGCTGCCCTACTACTTCGTCCAGTACCAGGGATCGTTCTCGGGCTTTGAGACGTTCTTCGTGCTCCAGGCGCTGCTCTACTTCGGAACGCTCGTCCTCCTGCTGCCGTTCCTGATGCTCCGCGACGTGCCTTGGGTCTTCTCGATCCCGTTGATGGGCGGGCTCGTCGTCGCGGGGGCCGCCGGGCTCGCCATCGTGAACCCGGGCCTATTCACCACCGTCATCACCGGGCAGGGCTACTTCGTGAAGACGCTCGTCTACTCGACGGTCGCCGAGGCCCAGGCGCCCTCGGTCGACTCGCTCGTCCTGGGCTACGGGGTGATCACGTTCTTCGTCGCGTTCGTCGGCTTAGCGATCTTCGGCTACCTGCTCGTCCGCGGCCGCTTCAAGCGCGTGCACGTCGTCTTCGTCGTCTTCGCCGTCCTCTCGATCTATCTCCCGATCTCCGCGGAGAAGTTCTTCCTGCTCGGTTCGCCGGCGTTCGCGCTCCTGCCGGCGGAGGGGATCCGCCGGGCGCTGGACGTGGGCTCGTATCCCGAGCTCCGCCGCACCGTCGCGTCGCTCTCCGACCGGCGGAGCCAGCTGACGGCGTTCCGCAAGGCGTTCAAGGCCCGCCACGTCCTCATCATGGCGCTCATCCTCGCGCTGCTGCTGCCGAACATCTGGGTCAGCATCGACGCGGGCATCCCGTCGAACACCAAGACCCAGTACGGCGTTCAGGTCGGGGCCACGCTGCCGTCCTGGCTCCAGCTCAACACCTCGGACCCCGGCTCCTACTACTTCGGAGCGGCGGGTTCCTCGATCGACACGCCGAACCAGTACGATAGCGCCGGCTACAATTGGCTCGCCCAGCAGGATACGAACATCCCCGAACCCGAACGTCCCGCGTTCGTGAGCTGGTGGGACTACGGGTTCCAGGCGATCGACCAGGGCCAGCACCCCAGCGTCGCCGACAACTTCCAGAACGGGATCGACCCCGCCGGCCAGTTCCTGCTCGCTCAGAACGAGTCGATCGCGATCGGCGTGCTCGCGACCACGCTACTGAACGGCGTCTACGGCACGGGCCCGCTCCCGGCGTCCCTCAACTCCATCCTTTCCCAGGACGGCCTCAACCTCTGGAAGCTCCACAACTACCTCGACAACTGGTCGTACGACTACAACCTGGTCGTCAACGATCCGAACACGTACCTGCCCGTCGACGCGTCGACGCTCACGACCCAGAACGCGATGTTCATGGCGGTCTCCTACTACATCGCGCAGGCGCTCCCGCTCTCCGGCGTGGCGCGGGTGTACAACGACGTCCAGTCGTACACCGGCGAGTCGATCCGCTACGCGATGACCGACTCGCGCCTGATCCCGTTCAGCTACGACGACACCGGCATCTACTACGCGCCGGCGGAGCTGACCGGGCGGTACATCGACTCGTCCGGCTCGCCGGACACGTACTTCAACGTCACCGTCGTCGGCTCGAACGGGATCACGTACACGCCGGCGACGCTGCCCGCCGGGGTCTCGGCGGTCTCGTACTCGATCAACTACTTCGCGCCGTTCTACAACTCGATGATCTACCGGATCTACTTCGGCTACAACGGGACGCAGGCGGGCTTGAGCCCGGGCATCCCGGGCCTGACTCTCAACGCCTCGATCGAGCCGGGCTGGATGCTCCAGCACTTCGAGGTGGAGTACCAGACCGCCTACTACTGCAACCAGACCAACGCCCCGTCGAGCTCGAGTTGCTTCGACGCGACGAACCGGCCCGAGGCCGAGGCGCTGGCGGCCGAGTACAACGGAACCGCCGATCTCTCCGCGGGCTCCTACTTCTCGGGCGGCGAGAGCATCCTCGTCTACTACGCCGGTCAGACGCTGCTCGGCGACCTGACGCTGCCGAACGGGGCGCCGGCGGCGGGCCTGCGGGTGACGGTCGACGACGGTTGGGGCATCCCCCACATGACGACCGTGACCTCCTCGACGGGCGCCTATTCGCTCGTCCTGCCGCCGGGGAACGACACCGTCAACGTCACGGCGGGGAGCTTCGACCCTCTGACGCAGCAGGACTCGGTCCTGGTGAAGAGCATCAAGATCGACGTGCCCAACGCGATCGGCTTCAGCTACGCCGCGCCGAATCTGGCGATGACCACCTCGGTCCCGGCGACGGTCGTCCAGGGCCAGGTCTACTGGCAGACCGGGACCAACACGACCTACGTGGCGGGCGAGTCGGCGGTCTCCAGCGCGAAGGTCGTGCTCTGGGGGCTCCGCAACCAGAGCGCGATCACGGCGACGACCGATCTCTCGGGGACCTTCTACCTCCCGAACGTCCCGGCGGGCACCTACAACGTGAGCGTGGTCGCCGGCCGGTACAACTTCACCGAGTCCCCGATCACGACCAACCCGAGCTCCCCGACCAACAGCTCCTACGGCCTCTCCGCGGGCAGCGTCCACGGGACGGTCACGGAGAACGGCGCGAACGTGGTCGGGGCCCGGGTCACGGTCATCGGGAACGGCGTGACGGTCTCGAACGTGACGGGGCCGAAGGGCAACTACACCGTCTCCGGCTTCGGACCGGGGAACTACACCGTCATCGCGTCGATGCCCGGGACCTCGCTCCGGTCCCTCGGCGGGTTCGCCCAGATCGGTAGCCTCGGCGGCAACATCACGCTCGATCTCACGCTCCTCCCGAGCGCCTCCGTCTCCGTGTCGGTGACCGCCGCGGGCACCCCGGTCTCCGGCGTGCCGGTCCGGTTCATCCCGTACCCGGACTTCTCGAACGCCTCGGTCTCTCCGATCTCGACCTTACAGGGCGACGTCGGCAACGGGACGGTCGTCACGACGGCGTCGAACGGGGTCGCGACCGCCACGCTGCCGGTCGGCCGGTACTCGGTCTACGCACTCGGGTACGTCGGGAGCACCCTCGAGGCCGGTCTCACGACCACCAACGCGTCGGCCGGCGCGACGACGCTCGTCTCGCTCGGCCTCTCCGCCGCCCAGCGGCTCGCGGGCAGCGTCAGCGCCGGAGGCCCGTCCGGAGCCGCCACCGGCACGGAGGTGCTGGCCTACGCCGTGAACGGATCGCTCTCGGTCGCGGCCGCGAACAACTCGACCGGCAACTTCACGTTCTACCTGCCGAGCGGGACGTACTCCGTGCTCGCGCTCCGCGGGGACGTCTCGACCGCGGTCGGCCTCTACGCCGCGTTGGGACAGGTGACGCTCACCGGCCCCCAGTCGCTCTCCCTCACGCCGTCGACCGCCACCGCGGTCCGGTTCTCGGTCGGCTCGCCGCTCGCGAACGGGACGCTGTTCCCGGCCGCCTCGGCGTTCACCTCGGTCTCCTTCGGCGCCTCGGGAGCGACCGTGCCCAGCTACGCGAACGCGACGGGAGGGGTGGGGGTCTACGTGCCCTCAGAGCTGCCGGTGACCGCCGGCTCGTACTGCGTCGCGTCGTCGGCGACCGGCTTCGGCTCCGCCTCCGCGTGCGGCTACTCGTCGAACGGCCTCTCGGGTCTCTCGGTCTTCCCGCTCTCGCTCCACTCGGTCGCGCTGACCGTCTCGATCTCCGGCCTCCCGGGCGGCACGACCGCGCTCGTGAACCTGACCGCCTTGAGCCTGCCGGCCACCACCCGGGCGATCTCGAGCGGGACCAGCAGCTCGTGGACGGTCGCTCCGGGCACGTACCGGGTAAGCGCCTTCGCCAACACCGGCAACTGGACCGTCATCCATCGGCTCGCGACGAACTTCACGTTCTCGCTGCCGCTCGGAACGACCGCGTACACCCTCTCGGTGCCCCTCTCCGCGCTGGTGAACGTCTCGGGTACCCTCTCGCTGCCCTCCGGCGGCCAGATCTCCGCCACGACCGTCCAGCTCACCTCCTCGACGCTCACCGTCTCGGTCAACGGCTCGATCTACACGACCGGCTTCCGCGTCGCCGCCGGGTCGTACTCGGTCTACGCGAACGTGACGGTGGGAGGGAACCTCTACGCGACGCTCGTCACCGCCGCCGTCCCCTCGAGCGGGAAGATCACGCCGACGATCGCGATCTCCGCCTCCGCCGGGACCGTGAGCGGGACGTTGCTACGTCCCAGCGGGAGCTCGCTCGACGTCGACACCACGGTCCGCCTCACCTCCTCGGCCGGGGTGGTGGTGCCCGAGAGCGTGACGAACGGCAACTTCAGCGCCGTCCTGCCGCTCGGGGCGACCTACGGGGTGAACGCGACCGTGACCACGAACGTGGCCGGGCCGAACGGCACGTACTCCGCGCTGTGGCAGACGGCGGCGAGCGCCACCTGCACGCCGACCTCGAGCTCCCCCAGCTGCTCGGTGACGATGGGCTCGACGACCCTGCCGGTCTACTTGAACGGCACCCTGCTCGCGCCCGGGAACGGCGGCCCGGTCTCGGGAACGGTGCGTCTCGTCGGACCGTATCCGTACACCAACCTCACCGTCGTCAACACCTCGTCCGCCGGGACGTTCTCGGTCCTCCTGCTGCCGGGCAGCTACTCCGTCTACGCGTCCGGCGGCGGCGTCACGGACCTGCTCGCGAACTTCTCGCGGCTCGTGGTGCTCTCGACGTCGTCGAGCTCCGTCCAACTGCCGCTCGCGCCCACGTGGCTCGCGACGATCTCCGCCTCCGCGCCGAACGGCTCCGCGGTGTCGCTCTCCGCCGTCAACCTGTCGGTGTTCGACGCCTACGGGCGTTCGACCGTCTACCCGTCCGTGCCGGTCGGGCAGACCGTCCAGATCGCGCTCCCGGTCGGCACCTACACCGTCACGGGCACCGCCCGGGGCAGTCCGTACGGCGCGCTCGCCTACGCGAACGGCACCGCGACCGCCTCGATCGTCGCCGGCAACATCGGGACGACGGTGTCGCTCGCCTACCAGTACGTCCAGAAGGCGATCGTCACGCTCGTGGGCCAGACGTCGGTGACGGCGCCGGCTGGGACGAACGTCACGTTCGCGTTCAACGTCCGCAACGGCGGCAACGAGCCGATCACCGTCCACCCGGTCGGCGCGCCGGCCTACTGGCCGTTCAACTTCGACTTCGCCAACGTCACGCTGCCGGTGAACGGCGGGGTCGTCGGCGGCACCGTCACGATCTCGATCCCGCGCGGCACCTACGTCCAGCACCCGACGGTCGCGATCGAGTTCGCCACCGGCTCCGGCACGATCGTCGGCACCGTGAGCCCGCTGCCCGTCGTGAACGTGGTCGGCTACTACGGCGTCGCGGTCGGCTCGCCGGGAAAGTCGTACCCCGCGGAGATCGGGCCGAGCGTGGCGGACGTGCCGTTCTACCTCGCCAACACCGGGAACCAGGGGGAGACGGTCACGGTGAACGTCGTGAACTCCTACCGGCTCGCGGGCTTCGGCTGGTCGGTCTCGATCGAGCGGGTCAACTCGACCTCCAACAGCCCCACCCAGTACCTGCCCGCGGGTACGAACGGCACCTGGCTCGTCGTCCTGAACGCGACCGGCTCCGCGTGGGTCGCGCCGGGCAACGTGACCGTCTCGGCGACGGTCGTGAACGCGACCGGCGCCGTCCAATCGACCGCCACGATCCTCGTGCCGTGGGGCTCGGTCTCGACGTCGGGAGCGCACGGGGACACGCTCACCGTCACCGGGCCGTCGATCGGCACCCCGTCGCCGATCCCCGACTGGCTGGTGCCGGTGCTCGTCTTCGTGCCGGCGCTCGCGCTGATCGGCCTCGTGCTGCTGTACCGGTGGAACCGGTCGCGGAGGTGGAAGCGGTGAGCCGTCGGTTCGCCTCCCTGACCCTCGCGGTGCTCGCGCTCCTGCTCGTCGGCACCGTCGCCACCGTGGCGCTCGCGGCCCCGACGCCCCGCACCCCCGGCCTCGCGCTCACGACGAGCTCGACGCCGGTGAACGGCACCATCCAGGGTCCGACGGTGCTGGGGATCTCGGGGTCCGGCGGCTACTACATCAACGGGTCCGGCGGACCCGCCTACGCCTCGGACGGCACCAAGGTCGGGAACCTCTCGTACTACGTGAACGTCGTCGGGACGAACACGACCGGCGTCATCTTCTCGCCGACGCGGAACAACATCACGGACGGCGTCTCGCCGATGGCGAACCTCACGGTGAACGCGATCGTCCAGATCCTCACGATCGACGTGATGATCTCGTCGACGTACAACGGCACGAACGCGTCGATCAACTTCACCTACACGGTGCACGTCGTGCAGCCGTACCTCCTGACGGCGACGCTCTTCGATCGGTCGATCGCCGACCTGATGGCGTTCACGCTCAACATCTCGCTCGACGGCACGTCGGTCGGCAACGTGACGGTGCCGTCGATGACCGCGGGCGGCACGTACCATCTCAACTTCTCGTACGTGACCCTCGGACTCTCGCCGGGCTGGCACACGTTCACGATCTCGCTCGTCCCCGAGCGCGGGCTCGTGACGTTCGCCAACGGCTCGCTGGTCTTCTCGGAGTCGTTCTACGTGGCGCCCGCGCCGACGAACTACGAGCTGTGGTACATCGCCGGGGTCGTGGCGTTCTTCGGCGTGCTCTTTATATGGCTCACTCGGGTGGCCGCGCGCCGGCGCGGGGTCGCGCGCCGCTAACGAGGATCATGTCGAGCGCTGCGTCCGTGAGCCCGCCCGCCGGGGTGCTGCGCTGCACCTCGTGCGGCGCGGTCCTTCCGGCCCCGGGCGGCACGCAGTTCCTCTGTCCGCAGTGCGGGGCCGAGTGGATCGGCCGGCACGCCCGGTGTCGCGACCAGAGCGTCGTGTACCACTGCCCCCGGTGCGGCTTCGAAGGCCCGTAGGCGGAGCGCTCGATGGGTCAGGTCGCCGTCCTGTTCCGGCTGATGCCCCAGGGTGTCGAGACCGATCTGAAGGCCGTGGCCGAGACCGTGCGCACCTCGGTGCCCAAGGGGGTCACGATCCGCGGCATGCAGGTGAAGGACATCGCCTTCGGGCTCAAGTCGCTCCTCGTCTCGGTCGTGATGGACGACACCGGGGGCGTGCTGGACTCGACCGAGCAGGCGCTCGCGAAGATCCCCCACGTCGAGTCCGTCGAGGTGATGGAGGAGGGGCTCCTCTAGGGCCCTCCCGACCGCCGTGGACCTCCTCACGCACGTCCTCTTCGCCTACCTCGTCACCTTCGGCCTCTTCGGGTTCCAGCCCCAGTACCTCGCCGCCGGCGCGCTCGCGGGCGGTCTCCCGGACGCGGACGCGCTGTTCTTCCTCCTGGCGCGGCGGTTCCCGCTGCTCCGGCACCGCGGGATCACCCACTCCTTCGTGGGCGTGACCGGCATCGCCGTCGGCGGGGCGCTGATCGCGCCGCTGATCGCCCCGGGCTCCCCGATCGTCTACTTCATCGTGATGGAGATCGGCGGCCTGACGCACATCGCGCTGGACGGCTTCACGAACTTCGCGGTGCCGCCGCTCCTTCCGTTCTCGGAGAAGCTGCTGCGCCTCGACGCGGACCGGGCGGTGAACCTGTTCATGACGGCGTTCTCGGCGCTCTCCTTCTACCTGCTCCTCGGCATCGAGCGGAACCACGTCGCCTTCGCGCTGTACGTCGACACGGTCTATGCCCTCTCCGTCTACTTCGTGATCTACCTCGCGGCGCGAGCCGCGGGACGGATCGCGGTGGGACGGCACGCCGCGTCGGTCGGCCCCAACGCCGCCGTGATCCCGACGACCGGCCCGTTCGTCTGGGGCCTGATCTCCGAGGTGAACGAGAACGGGCGTCTCAAGACCACCTGGGCCCGGTACCTCCTCGGCCGGGGGATCGTGGAGGGCCCGTTCACCGTCGACGCCCCGCTCGTGGCGCCCGCGCACACCGGGGCGCCGACCACCGAGCGCGAGGCGCTCGACTGGTCGTACGCGCTCGCCCGGGCGCACTCCGGAGCGGTCCGGGAGACGTACCACTTCGGCGAGGCGGTCGAGAAGAACGGGACCTGGACGGCGTTCTGGTACTCGCTCGAGTACTCGATGTTCGGCCGCTGCGCGGGCGTCCGCGTCCAGTTCCCGCCGGACGGCGGTGCTCCGATCGTGAAGTCGGCGTTCTACCGGCCGATCCACCGGTCGTTCTAGTCAGTCTCCGTTCGAGTTCGTAACGACATCGCGCGGGGAGAGCCCTGCTCCGAGTTCTGAGGATGCTCCCGACTCCTCCAAGCGCTTCCGTTCGCCACCCAACGACGACCGCTTCGGCAAAGCCACTCGGTTGGCCGGCCCGGTGCGATTCGGCTCCCGAACGTAGAGTGCACGAGACTCCGTGCACGAGCCGTGGCGGCGTTGACCCGCCGCGGCACTTCGCTGCGTCTGCGCGGGTTCAAAAACGGACCACGCGCTGGGCCGCCACGGTCAAGTATCGGAAATGCCTCCCGCACCTGCAGATGTCGAAGCACCGGGTCTCGGCGTTGCGGGCGGCGCGGAGGTGTCGCCTCAGGACCCGTGCCCCTCCGCATCGCTAGCTGACTCGGCGCCTCCCGCTTCGCCGCTGGATGGGCCGAGAAAGCCCGCTCGGCCGCTACCGTTCTGGCTCACGGTTTCCCTCTCCGTGCTGTGTGTGCTCATTCTACTCGTCACGTCGTCGACCACGTCGCACGGCCCGACCGGAGCCGATCCGTACGCGTCCTCGAACCTCTCTACGGACCTCTCCAATCCGGCGCCCGCGCCCGAGTACCCCTATGTCGTGACCCCGTCGCAGTACCCGCTCCCGGCGAACGTCACTCCGTTTACCGCTCCGACCGACGTTCAGCTCGCGTCGAGCGCCTCCGGATCCGACTACCTGCTGTTCTCGAACCACTCGGCTACGCAGTTGTGGCTCTCGACCGGCGGGTATTCCGCGGCCGACGCCGCGGCGGTGTACACGGGAGCCCGCTGCGCCAGCGGAAGCGGCTCGAGCTGTGTCGCGACGCAACCCGTGTACCTGTCTTGGGACACCGCCCTCAAGATCTTCACGGCGTCGAGCTCGTGCGGCGAGACGTGCCCGGCGATCACGGCGGATGCCTTGGCCGAGACCGGTGACACCGTGGTGGCGGGCGTGACGACCAGTTACATCTCCGGCGGGGGCCTGGATGGAATCGGTGGGGGCTCCCCCAGCATCACGACCACCCTCCTGACCACCACGAACGGCGGGGACACGGTCACCACGCTCGGGTCGGTAGCCGGAACGATTGCCGGCCTCACGGCCGATTCGGAGACCGTCCTAGTCAGTGCGCTGAACTCGGGATCGCTCGACGTGTACGGGTTCTCCTTGACCGGGGGATTGGTGGGGGACCACGCGCTCGCGGGCTCGAATATTCAGAACTCCAGCGCGGCCTGGGTCCCCACGACCGCGGGCATGGACGCGGTGATCGCCGCGTCAAACCCCACGACGGGAGCGGTCTCGGTGTGGGTATCCACGAACGGTGGAGCATCCTTCGGTTCCGCGACGATCGTGGCCACGCTGAACACGACGTCGACGTCGGCGGTGCTCGATCAGGTGGGCGACACCATGCTGTATCCGGCAGGCGGGACCGTCGGCCAGGTCGCCGCGACGGCGGTCGGCGGCAGCCTATTCGTGCTGTACACCAACCGGGTCCAGGGCCGGGTGGTCGCCGAGGACGTGGTCTCCCCGAACGGCGGGACGAACTGGGCCGGTCCCTACGTCGCCTTCCCGCCCGCCGGGTCGATCCAGGACCCGGCGGTCGTCCCGGAGCCGGACGGAGATATCCTCGCGACGTGGGAGGACAATGGCAACGGGAGCTGGGAGGTCGATCAGGCCGTGTATTCGGCGAACGGCACGCTGCTTCAGCCCGTGGCCGCGCTGCCCGGGAGCGGCGGGGACGCGGCCACGGCCTACTCCGCCGGGGCCCCGGCGGTCTCGGTGGACTGGTTGGGGCGACCGCTCTTTGCCTGGACCGACCCGGCGAGCTCCGGGGGTCCGGCCATCGAGTATTCCGGCGACTTCCTGTCCGCGAGCCGGTCGCTGGCCCAGTTGGACCACCTCCTGACCGACCCGCTGGTCACGGCGGACTTCAGCCCCGCCGACTCCAGCTCGGAGGAGACGTTCAATACGTCCACGTCGAGCGCCGTGACCGCGACGTCCACGGACCTTGAGGGCGGCACCGACGCGGCGCTCGAGGCGGCGCAGAACGAGACGTTGAAGACGACGGTGCCGGCCGCGACGCATATCGTGCTGACGACGCCCTACGGCTCGTCCTCGGCGAGCAATTCCACGCTCTCGAGCGCGCTCGGCATCGCCTCGCCGAACGTCTACCTCGCGGTGGCCGCGGCGCAGTTGCTGAACGCGCTGGGCCTCGCCGTCACGAGTTCCCCGCTGTCTCTGGTCCCGTCGCTCTCCGCGGTCGACGACTGGACCCCAGTGAACACGGTCTCGACCGGGGGCACGGTGGATTCGGAGGGATGGAGCGTCTCGGTGACGCCGACGCCCCTCAACCCAGCGGACTCGGAGCTCTCGACGACGCCGAACTATCCCGAGTACACGAACGTCGAGGACGAGCAGTGCCTGTACGACGGCACGCACAAGGGCGGGGTCTCGTGGACGTACTATAGCGTCCCGGTGCACTGGTGGTCGAACATCTCCGTGAACGGAGGCGGGACGACGTCGTTCCCGAGCACCTCGGCCCAACCGTCGGTGTATCTGACCAACCTCACGCCCTACACGAATTACTCGTGGAGCGGCACCTTCGCGGCCTCGTATGTCGAGTACCTCCACGAGTACTCGGACGCGTGCGACATCAACTCGACCTCCGTGTTCTGGCCCGACACGCTGGGACCCCGATCGATCTCGGGCTCGCTAAGCGGCTGGACGGTGTCGACGCTGGGCGTCGACGTGACGCCGACGACCCCGAGCAATGCGAAGTTCCTGAATGTCCAGTACACCGACGGGGGAGCCGAGGCGACCCTGGTCGCCTACTGGAACAACACGATGCTGGCGGCGGACACGATCTGGCTCAACGAGACCGGGGGAGCCTCGAATTCGTGGCCGAACAGCGAGTACGCGATCTCCGAGGTGTCGCAGCCGTTCAACGACCTCCCCAATGGCTCGTACACGGCGACGGTAGTTGCCCGGAGCGCGACCGGGACGTACTCGTCGGCGTACCGACCGGCGATCTCGTTCAGTGACACCTACTCCGAGCCGGCCCAGACGGCGACCGCGAGCTGCAGCTTCACGTTAGCGCCGCCCGGTATCCGGCTCTCGACTCCAACGGCGTCGCAGGTATCGACGTCGACGGAGGAGATCCAATGGACCGCCAACGAGTCGGGTTTGGGAGAGGTCGCGTACTACGAGTATGGGACCGGTCTCAATTTCACGGTCACTGGCATCCCCGGCCTGGCCGACGGGAGCCAGTGGAACTACTCGGTGGTGCTCCACGGGCTCGACGACTTCGCGGTCTACCGGTACTCGGTCGGTGTCGGGGTGGCCAGCGGCTGCATCGAGAAGTCGATGTGGAGTTCCCAGTACCTCTTCGACACGCCGAGCGTACTCACCCTGACCGACTGGAGCGATCCCTACGACTCGATCACCGAGTCGGGGGGAGGGGAGTCGATCCTCTGGCAGATGCCGACCTCCCTGTCCCAGAGGGCCGAGTTCCAGGACGGGGTGCTCTTCTGGCAGAACAGCTCGGCGACCGTGGAACTCCCGCTGACGAACACCTCCGAGTTCGAGTCGTCGCAGAGCCCGGGCTATGGGATCATCAACGATCTCTCCCTGCCGACGATGAACACGAGCTATGCGGTCTGGGTCGACCTCAACTACACGAGCGGCGGGCAGCCGCTGGACGTGACCAGCGTGCCGGTGTATTTCGACTACCTCCCGGACTCGACCGGGGACGGATTGACGAACCTCGAGAAGGGACTCGGTTGGACGGTGGCGTACACCAACGTGACGGGAGCGTCCAAGACCGAGCTCGCGTATGCCAACCCGGCGGAGTACGCGACGAACGGGCTCGTCGGCGACTACGTAGAGAAGGAGTACGACCTGAACCCGAACTCCGTCGACACGGCGGGCAGCGGCATGCTGGACACCTGGAACCTCACGTTCGCGGACCCGGGCTACGAACTTCCCACGACATCGGACCTCGAGATCTGGGACGAGCAGGGCTTCTACGACCCGTACGCGTCGGGGCTCGAGTACTCCCATGACCTCTACGAGAGCGGCAGCCCGGTGGACCCGAATAGTCCCTACCTGTCCAACGTCACCGCGACGGCGGCCGGGGGCCGGTACAGTGGTGACGGCTCACCGTGGGCAGCGGAAGTGCTCTGGAGCTACTCGGCGCTCGAGACGTTCTCGAATCTCTCCGCAGTCCGGGACTCCGGCTGGCTGCGCGCGATCCAGGGCAAGTGGGACGGCGTCGATACCCTCACGGTCGAAGGCAAGCTCTCCTGGGGCGCGGACCCGCTCGCTACCTCTACACCTGACGACGGCATCGCCGACGGCGAGCGGGTCAATCCGCTGTACGACGTGGGCCTCGAGTTCGGCTCGGTATATGCGAACTTGAGCGGGGAACCGGGGCAGACGGGCTACGCAGTGCGGATGTTCGACAACTACACCAACGACGCCGGGCGTGCGATCCACGTGGACAACTGGTCGACGGAGGCGATCGTCGATAACACGACGAACGCCACCGTCAAGGACTACAACACCACGCTGCCCGTAACGCAGACCCAGGAGAACCAGACGATCTCGCTGGAGGTCTCGAAGGACCTCTCCGACTGGCCTCAGCCCGCCCACCTCGACAGCAGCAACGAGCTCGAAGTGAACGTCACGTACAATCTGCTGGAGGCGGCCCCCGCGGTGATCGACTTACCCGGCGGTGGGAGCGGCGGCACTTCGACCCTTTATGGGGTGCTCCAGGAGGTTCCTATGGGGGTCAAGGCCCCGACGTGGCTCTGGCTGCCTACGGACAACTCGACCGTCAACGGCCTCCCGGTCGGCCTCGAGCGGTACACCGGCGAGCAGTCGTTCGACCTGGTCGTGGTGAGCGCCTCGACGTCGATCTCGTCCGGCTCGGTCCCGCTGCCGTGGGGTGGGAATAGCTCCGGGATCACGCTCTCCCCGGGGCTGAACGCGTTCCTGATCCCGAGGGAACAGTTCCTCGACTCGCCGTTCGGCCAGGCGATCTTCCTTGGTCGGAATACCAGTTACAACGCATCGCGGGGCACGCCGCCGTTGAT
>JASHYV010000073.1 GCA_030064695.1 Thermoplasmata archaeon | reverse complement strand
GTACTCCGGGCACACGGACCTCTACGACCCCGCGAACGGCGACATCCTCGAGGACGCCAGCGGCCCGGGCTGCGCCGGCGCCGCCGTGTTCAACGGGACCACCGGCGACTTCGTGACGGTGATCTCCACGTACCCCGACGTGCTCGGCACCTTCGGGTCGGACTGGAGCTACGATTCCGCGAACCAGGTGGTGTACGTCACGACCTCAGACAACCTGATCCTAGGGATCGGCGCCTCGAACACGATCGTCCAGACCCTCGCGCTCGCGTCGGGGACCACGGTCGCGTCGCTCGCCGCCGACCCCGAGAACGGGGACCTTTACGTCAGCACCACGGGGACTTCGGGCGTCGCCAACCTGACGGTGATCAGCACCTCGACCGGTGAGGTCGTGGGGAACGTCTCGGAGGGCGTGAGCCAAGCGGTGGTCTACGACCCCGTGAGCCACGACATCTACGCCTCGGGCGATGGTTACGTCGAGGTCTCCGGGGTCCCGGAGTACGAGCCGATCCTCCAGGAGATCGACGCCTCCACGAACACCGTGGTGACCAACATCTCGGGCGGGGCGGGCTTTCAGCTTGCCTTCGACCCCGCGAACGAGGACCTCTACGGCATCGATCCCGAGGCCGACGACGTCGTCGTGGTCAACGCGACGACGAACGCGGTGGTCAGCGACATCCCCGTCGGCGAGGCCCCCTACGCGATCGCAGTCAACGGCACCGGCGGTACCGTCTACGTCTCGAACACCGATTCCGGCACGATCAGCATCATCGAGCTGAGCGGGAGCGTCTCGCCTTCGGTGCTCGTGTCGCCGGGGAGCGTAGCGTTAGGGTTCCACAGCTCGGAGGATCTCTCGGCGGCGGTGAGCTGCTCCGGGGGCGCCTGCCCCTCGGGAGCGACCTACAGCTGGTCGCTCAACAACTCCGCCCTCGGCTCGCTCAACGCAACCGGATATCCCCTGGTGCAGTTCACGGCGGCCGCGACGGCGGGCGTCGCGAACCTGTCCATCGTGGTGAAGGTGGGCGGCGCCACCGCCCTCGGCTGGTCGATCATCACGATCACGTCCGCGCCCGTTCCGACACTCTCGGGGGTGACGATCTCGCCGTCGGGACCGTCGGTGGGTCGCAACGGTACCGTGCAGCTGAACGCCCAGATCACCTGCACCGGCGGAGCGTGTCCGGCCGGCACCACCTATGCGTGGAGCCTCAGCAATTCCTTGGGGGTCCTCAGCTCGACGACCGGGGCGACAGTGAGCTTCACGGCGGGCGCGTCGACGGGCGTCACGCAGGTGACCGTCGCCGCGACGCTCAACTCCGTCACGGAGCACGGGACCGCGACGGTCACGATTACCACCTCGACCACGTCCAGCACGCCCTCGAGCTTCCCGATCCTGTACGTGGTGGTGATCGTCGTGGTGGTCGCCGCGGTCGTCGCGGCAGTGATCGTCCTGAAGTTCCTCCGGAAGCCGAGGTCGCCGTCGGGGATCCCTCCGGGCGCAGCCCCGCCTCCGCCGCCTCCACCTCCCCCGCCGCCGTAGGCTGGGGGAGCACCGTCTCGGCAACCGACGCTTGGGATTGCCGAGGGCGTACGCTCGGAGTCGCGTCTTCGGCCGGGGCTAGAGGCTGGACCGGCTCCGGCAGTCGCCCCCGAAGAGACTTTCTCGTGTCGGGGGGTCCAGGTCGACGGATCGATGCTCCCGTCCCTCCTCGCGCCGCTGTCCGGACGCGACACCTCGATCCTCGGCATCGGGGTCGGGGCGCTGATGCTGGTCGTCGGCTCGATCCTGCTGTGGGTCTCGGTCTCCGTCCCGGCCGATGCCGGCTTCGAGGTCATCGGCATCTCGATGCCGATCATCGGGGCCATGGTGCTCGTGGCCGGGGTCTACTACTTCTGGAAGACCTCGCCTTCGCCGCCGGACCGCCCGCCGGGGGAACCCCCGTCGATCCGGTCTCCGTGAAAAGGCGGCTCGCACCCCGAGGCGCACGCGAGCATGTTCCATGACCTCCCGACTTGGCTTCGTGGCAGCGCGGGGCGACCTCGCGCTTCGCAGGGCACGTCCTTTTGTCTCGGAGCGAGCGTAGCCCGGCCGGGTCCGGGCGATGGTCTCCGAGAAGGAGTCGATCCGACGGTGGTTCCTCTACAACCGGGTGGCGCGAAAGCGCTTCTTCGAGACGCTGGGCCAGCTCCCTCCGGAGGAGCTGAGCCGGGACCGCGGCGCCTCCTTTCCGGCGCTGCTCGACATCCTCGGCCACTCGCTCGGCGGCATCGAGACCCGGATCCTGCGGATCGCGGCCGCGCAGGGGAAGCCGTTCATCCAGTTCGACTCGATCCCGGAGCCCCAGGACCTGCGCGACCTGAGGGCGCTCTCCGACGTGATCGACGGGTGCGTCGACGAGCTCTTCGCCCGGCTCAAGGAGGAGGACCTGGACCGCACGTTCCTCGTTCCCAAACTCCCTCCGTGGTGGGATGAGGACTTCACCACGACCTTCCGCGGGACCCTGCTGCACGTCGTCGAGCACGAGCTCCAGCACCGCGGCGAACTGAACGCGCTGCTGTGGCAGATCGATGTCGATCCGCCGATCCTCGATTGGGACGACTTCGAGAAGATCGAGGGCTTCTCGAAGTAGCCTCGATCTCGGGTCGAGCCGGTACGCGCCGGGCTCAGGCTGGCTTGGACGCGAGCGGAGCTTCGGCG
>JASHYV010000072.1 GCA_030064695.1 Thermoplasmata archaeon | reverse complement strand
CTGGTGACCGTAAGCGGCACCTGCCCGAACAGGTACGCCGACCCCGAGTCCACCTGCGAGATGTTCGTGCCGGGAGCCCCTACGGCCACGCTCCCGTCGGACTCTGCGACCGCCTCCCCGAAGGTTCCGTTGGCGGAGTCGCTGGGCAAGGTGAGTGCGGACGTCACGTTCTGCGAGCTCACACTGTACAGGTAGGCGGTTCCCGTCTGAAGGCCGAAGCCGCGGCCCTGATGGGGGGCTCCCACGAGGACGGTGGAGCCGTCCACCGCCACGGAGGCACCGAAGCTGCCCGTCGCCTCAGGGTCGGGGAGACTGGTCGATGCATTGGTCGCGATATCGAACTCGTAGGCGGCCCCTCCCCCCGCAGTGCCGGGCGCCCCAGAAACCAAGACGGAACCGTTCAAGGCGACGGAAGAGCCGAAGTAGGCGTCCGACGCGGGCGTCGGATTCGAGTACGCGGCGATGTCATCGCCGGTCGTTGCGGTGTAGAGGAATACCTCGCCCGAGCTCGCATCGCCGTCGGAGGTTTGATTGGGCGCGCCGATCGCGAACAGGTTCCCATCGCTGGCCACCGAGCTCCCAAACCCCGTTTGACCGGCGGGGACGGGGCTGATCAATTGACGGTACGTGTCCGTGGAGACTGCGAACAGATCGACGGCGCCGGCGGCCGCGATCGGGAGTTTTTCTCCCGGCGCCCCGACCGCTAGGTAGTCGTTTCCGAGCGCGACGGAGTACCCGAACTGGGCGTACGGGGTCGCGTCGGGATTGGGATACGCGCCGAGCAGGGTGCCGTTGTCGGCGAAGAGATAGGCCGCGCCGGCCCCCGGGACCCCATCGACCGTCTGGCCCGGGGCGCCCACCGCCACGAGATCGCCAGACACGGCCAGCGAGAACCCGAACGAGCCGCCGGTCATCGGGGACGGATCGAGGAGCGTCACCGTCGCCCCCGTCGCGACCGATTCCACGTAGGCCTGGCCCGCCCCCGGAACTGCTCCTGACGTCTCGTTCGGAGCCCCGATGATGACATCGGTCGCCGTCTCGGCGATCGACGCACCGAACTCTCCGCCGTTCACGGGGTTCGGGCTGACGAGCGTGTTGGGAACGAACTGCGGATCGATTGCCCCGGACCCCGTGGGCGACGGAGTCGTCGAACGCGCGTTCGAGGACGGAGGAGAGCCCATCGGGACCCAGAAGATCATCAGGGCAGCGACCGCGACGGCGAGCAGTACCGCGAGCCTGGAACGTCGCGTCCAGAAGGGTCCTCGCTTAGCGGTACCTGCCATCGGTCAGCATCCCGACCGCTGACCTCTCCTTAAGCCCAACGGCATCGGCGCCCGCGGGGAGTCCGCGCGAGCGACGCGCGGCGGATCCCTTCGCTCGTCCGGGCGTGAGCCTCCGCCTCTCGTGGCCGTATGCGCTGCAACCGCACTTGCAGCCACGAGATCGGTCTATCGCGATGCGTCCTGCTGCGTCACGACCCAATCCGTTTCGAGACCAAGGACGCGAACTGTAGACCCAGGCTCGGAGCAAAGCCCCCGCCGCGCGAGAATACGATCGTGAGCTCCGAACTCCCCTTGCCGATCTCGATCGACCCACGGCTCGGCGAGGCCGTGAAGCCGTGGATTTCGGCCACCTGGAACCCGTAGGCGCCGGCCGGGTCGGCGAAGACGATGGTGTTGGTCGTCGAGTTCTCGGTGATGCCCCCGAGCGTCACGGACCAGGACGTTCCCCGCGGGAGTCCGGTCTCCGTGACGACGAGGCTGTACAGCGCGAACGGCTCCAGCGGCAGGTAGTCGCCGCCGACCGCGATGTTGCCACCGTTGTTGTACGGCAGGACCGCGTAGGGGTCGGACTGCGTGCCGTAATTGGACCAGTAGTTGCCGCCCTCGGTCTTCAAGCCGAGGATGCTGCCGGAGAGGCTCACCCCGTCCACCACCCGGACGTCGGACGCGGGCTGCAGGCTCACGTTCCAAGTGTCCACGTACGTCGCCGGCTCGCACTCGATCTGGCAGGAGAGCGGGTCATAGGTCGGGGTGATCGCCGGGAACGGCACGTCCACGTAGTTGTTGTAGATCAGGTCGCCCGACTCCGACTCATTGACGGCCTGCGTGAGGTTCCCCGAGTTGAGCACGTCCGCGGGGTCGCTCGCCGAGGTGGTCGCGGTGTAGAACGAGTTCCCCCAGATGGTGTTCGAGGTGCCCCCGTACAGTACGATCGCGTCCCCCTCATCCTGGAAGGTCGAGCCCGCGACCAGGTTGTCCGTGGAGTTCCAGAACATCACGGATCCCTCGGGGAAGCCCACGAGGAACGCCGAGAGCCAACCCGAGATCGTTCCTCCCATCACTCGAACGTGGCTCGTCTCCCAGAACTGGAGCTGGAGGTTGTTCGTGGACGGCAGACCGTAGGCCTCGATCTCCGCCGTCATCCACGACGGGTACTCGATCTCGAAGGAGGGCGGGGTCACCGTCACGTAGTCGGTGGTCCCGATGAGCAGGACCCCCGGGAATACCGGGAACTGGAAGTCGTTCCAGGCGGCGAACTGCGGATCGATGGTGCCGTACTCGTTGTTGTAGAGCACGTACGGGTTGGCCGCAGTACCCGTGCCTCCCGAGGAGATGCTGGACAGCTCGCCGTTTCCGAAGGCGATGAGCGGCGTGTAGACGCCCTCCGCGGAATTGTACGTCCCCGTGAACGACGTCGTCGTGGTAGAGTTGGCCGATCCGCTCAACTGCAGGTGGCCCGGGTCCCGCTCGGACAGCAGGTACTCAATCCAGTACGAGCCACCGTTGGGCACGTAGAAGGTGGTCGAGCCCGTCGGGGAGGACATCACCCATTGGGCTGCGCTCGCGTTCTCGGTCGTACCCGGGTTCACGAAAATGAATGTGCCCGCCGGGTTGAGCTTCTGGACTACAGTGCGGGCGCCGGACGACTTGGACATGCCCCAGAGTCCGTAGAGGAAGGATGGGCCGAGGCGCATGGTCGCGACCGGCGCGGAGCCCGAGTACGACACGTCGACTCCATCGCTCGTCTCCCCGGTCTCCGAACCGGCGTCCATGGCCGATCGCACCGGCACATAGGAGTTCGTGGCGGAGTCCCAGGTGGCGATCGACAGCGTGGCGTCCATCTGGTAGAAGGTGGTCGTGTCGCCGTCGTCATTCCCGACGACGTCCAGCTCGAGGTCGTTGGGCAGCCCAACCGGGTCGATGGTGTTCCCGTTGATCTGGAACTCGCCGGCCGGGTACGCGTGGCGCACCCTCCCAGCGGTGGCGTTGAACACCACGTAGTCGTACGAGCCGGAGACCCGCATCGTGCTGTTCGAGACGGTGTAGTTGAAGTAGACGGCCGGGCGGTCGAAGAGCACGGTCGAGTTCTCGTAGAAGGTGACCGTGAACGGATAATGGATCGTGAAGGTCGGTCCCACGGCGTAGTAGTAGACGGGCGCGTAGAGCGTGCCGTTCGGCCCCGTGGCGTAGAACACATTGGGAGAGATGTACGCGTCGTAGTTCGAGAAGTTCCAGACGTTGTCTCCAAAGACGAGCTCACCGGACGAGGGGGTGTAGCTCACGAAGTTCTGCATCCAGAACTGGTTCGACGAGTTCCCGAACAGCGTGATTCCGGTGACGACGGCGTTCAGCTGGATGCCGAACATGTCGGGTCCATCGCCGTCCACATTGACCGAGAGCGCATTGTTGAGCGTGATCGAGCCTTCCACGCTCGCGGTGTCGAGAACGGAACCGGTGAGTCTTCCCGAGACGTTCGTGAGGCCCAGGTCCGCGACGCCCATGGGCGCAGGCGCGGCCGAGTAGGTCGGAGCGACCACCTCGCCGGCATAGGGCTCACCGACCGAGAGATCGGGAAGGTGGATGTCCGAGCTCGGGATCCCGGAACCGCGCAACTCACGAAGGATCGTTTGCTCGCGCGCGGTCCCCGCGGACGAGGCCGAGGGCGTGCCCGACGCGGCGGAAGCTGCCGAGGACCTAGTCGCCGTAGTCGACGGGCCGGTGCCTGCGGAGGCGTCGGAGGTGCGTCCCGACACCGGGGCCGTGGAGGCAGAGGTCAGCAGCAGGGCGCAAGCAGCGACGACCAGGGCGCACACGATCCACGTTCGCATCATGGCACACGGACCTGCTGGGCGGGTAGCCGGGAGGCCCATAAACCCTTTCGAAGTCGCGGGTCGACGTCTGGTCCCCCGTCCGCCGAGGAGCGAGCGGGACAATCGGTGGGGGGTGGTCGCCGTCTCCACGCACGGAAGGGACAAGGAGCAGGGGCGCGCTCCCGCTCACGAGCGGCGAATCAGCGGTTCGCGGTGACGTTCTTGATGCGGTCCCGGAGTCGGGGCATCTCGACGATCGCGTCCCAGACCAACTGGGGCCGGACCCGCCAATATTCGTGCTTCGCGAAGGAACTGAAGCCCCGCATCCGGGTCCATTCGATCTCCGGGTGCGCACGGCGGAGCTCTCCGCTTACTCGTCCCGCTGCCTCTCCGAGGATCTCGAGCTCCCGAATCGCCGCACTTTGGCTCAACCACGACTCTGAGAAGGCCTCGTACCCCGCGTCGAGGATCGACGAGAGTCGCTCGATCGATCGGAGCATGTCGCTGAGCCGAAGTTCGTCACCGCGCCGATCCGTCAAACGGGCACCGCCTCGAACAGGACCTGGGCCCGGATGAGCCAGTGCAATCCCGCGGGCTCGACGACCTCGACGCGTCTTCCGAGCAGCTTGCTCAGTTCTTCGATCAGGGCGACCTGGTCGAAGGCCGTCGCGCCCGGGTCGAAGTCAACCAACAGGTCCACGTCGCTCTTCGAGCTGGCCTCGGAACGTCGCACGGACCCGAAGACGCGCGGATTGCGGGCCTTGTGGGCTTGAAGTGCGACCATCAGCTCTGCGCGTTTCGGTCCCAGCACCTGAGCCACGCCAAGACCTCGACCGCGCGCGATCGGCTGCAACTTGGGAACATCCCAGAGCGTCGACTTGCATCTCGGACACAGCCTCGGTGAGGGAGAGCGAGGCCGCCAGACGTAGCCACAACGAAAGCATCCGGCCAAGCGGTCCGGTTCCAGCAGATTCGTCACTCTGGTGGACTCGGAGTTCTAAGTAATAAGTCTTACTTGGCCGCGCGCCATCGGAAGTGGGTCGCCGCTGCTCCCGGTCACGAACCCACGTCAGCCAGCACCGGCTTCGGCCGGGGCGCGCCTTGAGTCTCACCGAAGAAGAGGAAGGGGTTCGGGCGCCCCCGGTCGCCCGGGGGCGCGACGCGCCGACCCTCTCGATCCCTACAGCGCGTTGTACTCCGCCGCGTACGGGAGCAGCGTCGCGTACGAGGAGTCCGGGAACTTGTGGTTCACCACATTCTGCGCCCACGTCACCAGCTCCGCCCACGAGGCTCCACTGGTGAGCGCGTTCGGATACGCCGCCTGCAGGTCGCCGCGGCTGTTGTACACGAACGCCAGCACGTAGTAGTAGTTGTACGGCGCCAGCGTGGAAGCGGAGCTGTCCGTGAACGCGTTCGTGGCCACTTCGCCCGCCCAGATCAGCAGCGCGTTCCACTCCGACGGCGTCGTCAACGCGTTGGGGAACGCCGCCTGCAGGTCCCCGCGACTGTTGTACACATACGCCAGATCGTAGTAGTAGCCGTACGACGCCAGCAGTCCCGAGTCCCCGTCGGGGTACACGTTAGTGACCACCTGGCCCGCCCACGAGAGCAGCGCCGTGTAGTTCGCCTGCACGGTGAACGCGTTGACGAACGCATACTGCAGGTCCCCGCGCTGGTCGTACACGCTCATCAGGTCGTACCAGTACCCATACGGCACCAGCGTCACGTTGTTCGGGTCGGACGTCCCACCGCGCACCACCGACCCCGCCCAGTTCACGAGGCTCTCGAACGACGCCATCGACGTCTGCACGTTCGGATACGCGGTCTGCAGCGCCGAGTCCGAGAGGTACACTCCGTACAGGTTCGGGATCGCCGCCCCGCCCGTCGTCCACGGCGTGAACGTCAGCGAAACGGTCCGGTAGCCCGACGCGAGCAGCGAACCCGAGCTCACGGACACCGTGTAGCCGATCGGCGCCGTGATCGTGTAGGCGTACGTCCCGTACGCCACATCGAAGGTGGTGCTGCTGCCGGTGCTCGACTGCGTGGCCGTGCCGAGCGTCACCGACCAGGTGAGCCCGGCGAGGAGACCGGTCTCCGCGAAGTGGACCGTCGGTCCGTAGGCCGCGTAGTCGCCGCCCGTCTGGATGCCGTTCTCATAGGCCCCGACGATCGGCGGAGGAGTGCCGCAGGGCGCCCCCGGCGCCTGGATCGTCCCGCAGCCGAGCGGGAAGACGTACGACCAGTCGCTGTAGTAGAAGCGGCTGACGTACGGGGTCGTCGTGTAGTTGTTGGGGCTCGTGCCCAGGTTCCAGTAGTAGTTCCCGCCCTGCGTCGTCTCGCCGGCGCCGAGGATGTTCCCGCTGAGCGCGAAGCCGTTCACGGTGTTCGCGACGTTCGATGCGGCCTGCGGGGTCACGTTCCACGTGTCCCCGATCACGTTGGCCTGGACGTTGTAGAACCAGCCGTTGTCGTCCTGGTTGTAGCCGCAGCCTCCGAGATATTGCGGAAGGCAATCGGCGACGTTGGCCCAGTTGTACGGCAGGTAGACGACCGGGTTGTCCACGGAGAAGTTGTTGTTGTAGATCAGGTCGTTCGCCTCGGCGAGACCGATCCCGGCGTACGTGGTGCCGAAGGCGACCCCGTAGGGGTCCCGGAACGTGTTGCCCCAGACGACGTTGTCCCCGCCGCCGTACAGCACGATCCCATCCGGCGCCACGTAGGAGCCGCTCGTCGTCTTCGTGCCGACGAACGTGTTCGACATGATCAGGTCGTTCGTCGAGTTCCAGACGAACAACTCGGCCTGCGGCGCGGGATTCTGGGTCGCCGGGACCGTCGCGTAGAAGGAGATCTCCTCCCACGACGGCCAGCCCCGGAGGTTCGCGTCGTTGGCGATCGTCACATGGCTGGTGTAGAACAGCTCGAGGCCCAGGTAGTACGCCGTGGTCGTGTGCGTCACGCTGAACGCCGGCAGGTCCGTCGCATCCACGTAGGCCGTCGTGTGCTCGATCAGCAGTCCTGCGTACGACGGGAAGCTGTAGTCGTCCTTGCTGTAGAAGTTCGAGCTCAGGTTACCTGCCGTGAAGCCGAAATAGGTCGTCGTCGGATTGTTGAACAGCACGTACTGGCTGGAGACCGTGCCGCTCCCGGAGCTCGAGATGCCCGCGAGCTGACCGTTGTTCAGCGCCCAGAGGGGCGTGTAGACCCCCATCTGGTGGTTGTACGGCAACGTGACGGTCAGGGTGAGCGGCGACGCGACGACCTTGAACGTCCCGTTCTGCTGCGTGTAGTCGGCGAGCATGATCTCGTAGTTGTACGTGTCCGGCATGAGGTACCAGGTCGCCACGTCCGGAGCCCACTGGTAGCCCTGGCTGGTGTAATTCGTGTTCTCGAGCCATACGAACACGTACGGCTGGGTGGCGAGCGTGCCCTCGGGAGCTCCGCTCACCGTGATGTCGTTGGTGACGGCGACGGAGCCGGGGTTCACGCCGGTCTGGCCCGTATAGTTCCAGAGGCCGTGAGTGACCAGCGGCCCGGAGACGAGATCGGCGGTGGTGCCAACGTAGTTGACAGCCACGCCGGTCGTCTGTTCGCCGGTCTGCATGCCGTAGTTCACGGCCGCCGGGACGCTGGCGTAGGCAAAGCTCGTCGGCGTGCAGTAGGGGAGCTGGACGCAGTACTGGACCTGCATCGTGGCATTCGCGCTCAGGATCAGATTGTTCGCCCCGTCATCGGCGCCGATGAACGCGTCGAACTCGTACCCCTCAGTGACCTCGTGGTGGCTGTGGGCGCTCGCTTCGAAGTCGGGCGGGTTCAGCGCGATCGGGCCGCCCGTCAAGGGCTGCGAGTTGAACACGAGATAGTCGTAGTTTCCGTTATTGATGTCGCGCGTCGGGCTCGCGATGCTGTAGTTGTACCACAGAATCTCGTCCCCCGCCGAGTTGACGGACGTGTTAACGTACGTCGTCACCGTGAAGGGCGGAGGCATGTAGAAGTACGGCGAGTACGCGACCCAGACCCCCGTGTAGTTGCTGCCCGTCGGGGACCAGTCCACGAGCGACGAGTTGAACATCTCGGAGGATCCGCTCGTGAAGTTCCAGGTGTCGTCGACGAAGGAGATCGTGTCGTTGTTGGAGTCGTAGGAGATCACGTTCTGGACCCAGAACGCGTAGTTCCCGGTCCCGGAAGCCGAGCAGCTGGCGCCGGGGCACTCCTTGCCGAGGATCGTCACGTTGGGCAGGACCACGTTCTCCTGTCCGCCCCACTGGGTGGGAGTGCCGCTGCCGGGGTAGAAGCTCTGAGGTTGAGAGTTCACGGTGAGGATGCCGGCGACGCTGTTGGAGTCGAGCGTGACGTCGTGGACGCCGGTCGCGTTGTCGATCGTCCCGGCGTAGTCGACGCCCGTGGGCTCGGTTTGTCCGGCCGCCTGGGCGCCGGCGACGCACTCGTTGTCCAGCTGGCTGCCCGCCGTGGAAACGCCGTTGACCGTCTGGTCGGCGTACGTCCCCGTGTACGGGAGGTGGAGATCGGCGGCGGGTAGTCCGTCCGCGGTGGCGTCACGCGCGAGGGTGCCGACGTGCGAGACGAAGGTCGCGTAGTCGGGATCGTTATTGACACTGAGAAGAGAGGAACAGATGGCGGGAGTCGCGGCTTCGACGGTGGGGGCGCTCACTGAACTCGCGGGATTCGTTCCGGTCGCCGAGGACGCGACGGCCGACGTCGCTCCCGGCGACGGACTGGTCACCAGGGCGAGCGCGGTTCCGGCGGAGGCGCCGGCCAGCGGGCCGGAGAGCGCCACCAGGCCCATTCCGACCAAGATCACGGTCACGAGCACGGCGAACGGCTTTCTCCAAGCCAACGGCTTCATCGCGCGGGCGAACGCACAGCGTTAGTTAAGTCTAGTGAAAGCGGTTCTGCGACTCGCGGTGGGCTGCGGTCAACCCAGCGACTCGTAGTAGCTGGCGTAGGGCAGGAGGGTCTCGTACGACGAGTCGGTGAACGAGCCGGTCACCACGCCGTCCGCCCACGCGTAGAGGCCGGCGAGCGACGTCGGATCGGTGAGGACGTCCGGATAGACGGCCTGAAGATCGGCGCGGTGAGCGTAGACCTCGTACAGCACGTACCAATAATCGAATGGGGCCAGCATCGCGGAATCGGAGTCGGAGAACGCCGAGATGCCCACCTGACCCGCCCAGTCGAGGAGCGCCGCGTAGCTGGTCTCGTTCCCGAACGCATCCGGGAAGGCCAGCTGGAGGTCGGTCCGGGAGTCGTAGACGAGCTCCAGATCGTAGAACGCCCCGAACGGCGCCAGCGTGGACGCGGCGCTGTCGGAGAAGCCGTCGGTCACGACCCATCCGGCCCAGTCGACGAGTCCGGTGAAGTTGGTCTCGTTGTCGAACGCGTCGGGGAAATAGTACTGGAGATCCGTGCGCCCGTCGTACGTCCACAGGAGCTCGTACCAGGCCCCGTACGGCCGCAATGCCGCGGCCGAGCTGTCCGCGAAGGTGTTGTTCAGGACCTCGCCGGCCCAGTTGACCAGGATCGCGAACTCCGCCGGGTCCTCGAGCACGTTCGGATAGGACGCCTGCAGGTCGGGTCGACTCCAGTAGAGCCCCATCAGGGCGTACCAGTAGCCGTACGGCGCCAGCGTGGGATACGCAGGGCTCGCGGTGGTCCCAGAAACGACCGACCAGGCCCACTCGACGAGCTCCGTGAAGTTCGTGAAGTTGCTGTCGGCCTCCGGCAGCAACGCCTCCAGGGCCGGGCTGGTGCCGTACCAGGCGAGCAGGGTGGAGATCGGTGCGGCGTCGACGCCCTGCTCTCCCGCGCCCGTGTACACGGCGAACGACACCGGAGCGTTGTACACGTCGATCGTTCCCGTGGACGGCGAGACCAGGTACCCGGCCGCCGGGACGATGCGGTAGTCGTACACGCCGTAGGGCAGATCCACGGTCGCGGTCGCGCTGTCCGTCGTGACGATCTGCCCGTCGATGAACAGACTCCACGGCGTCCCCGCGGGCAGGCCACTTTCGGTGACGGCGACCGCGAAGGGCACCGCGATGACGGAGAAGGGAGCGGTCGTGGTGTTGTACAGCACGACGCCCGTGGCGTTGGTGGCGTTGGCGAGGATGTAGTCCGTGGCGGCGCCGGGAACCCCCGGCGCGAACGACCCGGTACAGGTCTCGTGGGCCCCGGCGGCGAGGGTGGAGCTCGGACAACTGAGAGCCCCGTCCCAGGATCCGATCACGGTGACGCCCGTCAGGGACGAGCTTCCGGCGTTCGTGACGGTGGTCGAGTCGTCCGCGGTCGACCCCGCGCTCACCGTTCCGGGAGCGATCTGGCTCGAGAGCTCGAGCGCGGTGTGGTTCTGCTCCTGGACGGTCGTAGCCGGATACACGGACACGGTCATCGAGGCCGGATCGAGGTTGTCGATCACCAGGGTGGGGTCGACGTCGACGGCGGCCGAGGACTGATCCGAGGACTCGGCCCCGATGAACACCGTTTCCTGCACTCCGAGCGTATCGCCCGATTGCACCGACTGATCTTCCGGCAGGTCGATGGGCGCCGTCGGCTCCAGGTCCAGCGCGATCCCACCCTCGTAGGCGCAGTCGTCGTAGTCCGGCTCCACGGGATATTCGTACGGGCAGGGTGCGTCGCACAGCGGATTGTAGGTCTGCGCGCAGTCCGAGAAATCGTCCGACAGGCTCGAACAGTCCACACCGGAGCACGCTTCCGTGACGCTGAACCCCTCGCCGCACTCCCCGCCGCCCTCGAGGTCGCACACCTCGAAGTCGGAGTCGACCACGGCGAGGGCGTATCCGCAGTACCCATCGGACGCCGAGCACAAGCCCGAGACCTGACCGGAGAGGTCCAGCGAGACGGCAAGGCAGGGAGCAAGGTTCGATGGATCGGAGTTCGACGGGAGGTCGCACTGTCCGGTCACCGCCGCCTGGTCGGCGATCACGATCTCGCCCTGCGCCCAACCGCCGTTCTCCGACGTCGCCCCTCCGCCGCCCTCTCCGTCGGCCGAGCTCCCTTCGATCGTGATGCCGTCCCCGATGAGCGTGGGGGGACTGCCCGAGACCGTGTACGACGTCGACGCGCCGAGCCCGCTGCCCTCGTAGCCGAAGCCCCCAACCGGGTTCGGCTCGTCCACGCAATCCGAGCAACCCTCCCCCGGGATCGACGCCTCGACGAGGGTCGTGTACGAGTCGTACTCTTCCCACGAATAGGTGGTCGAGAGGGTCTCCGCCCCCGAAGCGGGGAGGTTCAGGACGTCACCGAGATACGCGGCGACGACCTGGAGCGCCCGCGCGCACTGGAGTCCTTCGGTCGGGTCGCACCCCGTCTCGAATCCGGCGGTCGTGTACGTCGTGGAGCAGCTTCCGTCGACGAGCCCACAGGACGTCGGAGACACGGAGCCCCAGGGGGCGTAGTCCCCTCCGACAGACCAGTCGATCGTGCCGGTCGGGTCGTTCCCGACGACCGTGGCCGTGCACTGCGAGGTCGTCGTGACCATGGTCTCGGAGCAGGATACGTCCACCACCGGGGTCGTATCGGCCACCACATCGACCTGCGTCGAGCCGGAGCTCGCCTGATTGTCGGAGTCGCCGAGGTAGTTGGCCGTGATCGTCGGTGTTCCGACGGCGGAATCCACGTACGAGAGCGTGCACGCCGCCGAGACTCCGAGATCGCAGTCGTCGACCTCGGTGTACTCGGGGGACCCGTACTCGATCGTCCACGTGAAGAACGTCCCCGTCGAACTGGAGGTCGAGAAGTCGACCGTGCCCCCGGGGGAATTGCCGGTGACCGTGGCCGTGCAGTTGGTCTCCCGCACGTCCGAAGGCGAGGAAGAGGTAGCGAAGGTCGTGGGGGCGCACGACACCGCGGTCGTCGTCTGGCCCCCGGTGTCATCGAACTCGTTCGTCGAGGTCACCGTGCCGTCGGTCGCGTCGTACGCGGTGACCGAATAGTCGCCCGCCGAGAGGGAGTCGGGAACACTGAACTCGCAATCGAACGTTCCGGTGTCCGAGGTGGTCGGAGTCCCTCCCTCGCACGAGACTTCCACGCCGCCCATCTCCACCGGGTCGATGGCCACGTCCGCGGCAAAGTAGCTCCCGTCGACGGTGGTGGTCGTGCCACCGATTCCCGAGGTCGGATACTCGATCGTGAGCTGCGGAACGCGACTCGTTCCCCCGGTCAGCGTGTAGTTCGCTTCACCGCAGTTGTCGACGGCATCCTGGGCAGTGACATTGTAGTGGCCGGCGCTGAACGCGGGCCCCACGGGCGGGATCGTGAAGGTCTGGGAAAAGGAGCCGCTCGACCCGAGGGCGGCCTCTCCGATGTCCACGTACGAGCCCGAGGTGGCCGGACCTGTGACCCAATAGAGCTGGACGTCACCTTCCGTGTAGAAGTGACTGCCGCTGATCAGTACGCTCTGCTCGCCGCTGCCCCGGTAGGACGAGAGGGTGACATTCGGTCGCGGCGTCGGCGAGCTGGAACAGCCGTAGGGCAACGGGAGGAATGGCGTGACCTCCGCCGTCCCGGAGGAGGTACGAGCCGTGGCGTCCAGTCCAAGCCCGGCCGAGAGCGCGCTGACGACCATCACCGCCAGCAGGGCGACGGCCGCAATCGAGGTCACGATGCCCCCAGGCCGAGGCGTCCACGTCATGCCCTCTCGCCGGACCGCGACCCGGCACCGAGGGGGTAGGATATCTTGATTTCCTTGACCGAAGACGGGCCCGTATCACCCGTATTGCTCCGGAGTCCGGCTGGGCGGAGCGGACCGCGCAGCGGCCGCCTTAGCGGCCAGCGCGGCGAACTCCTCCTTTCCGAAGGCCGTCCCCGCGATCCCCCAACCCCCCTCGGCCGCCTC
This sequence comes from Thermoplasmata archaeon, assembly GCA_030064695.1. The sequence continues at coordinate 2,006 of JASHYV010000072.1, read as the reverse complement.
GGACAGGATGACCCAGGTTCGCTTGCTCTGGCTCGCGTCGCCCGAGATCTTGGCCACCAGTGCTGTGATCTCCTGGGTGAGTTGCTTCTGGGCGGCGCGGTTGAGCGCCCCGGGCGGCGTGATCACTTGCACCCGGACGACCCTCGCCTGATCCTCGGCGGCGGTGTGGACCGCGCGTGGATCGAGGAAGTGGAGGAACGCGGCCGTGTTGTCCAAGTGGAAGGGACCGGGTTTGGCGACTCCCTCGGCCCGGAGGACGGCCGCGGTCAGTTCGGCTCCCAACTGGCGTTCGGTCCCGGCAGGGAACAGGTCGGCCCTGGCATAGACGTCGATCATCGGCATGGTGGCCGAACGAGCTGATCGGACTACAAGCGGCTTGCGCGACCGTGAGGGGGTCGGCTGGTTTCTCGCCGCTCCCTTACCTCTTTAAGTCGGGCTGAACGCGGGGCCGGTCGTCATAGGAATCGCTCGAGGATCCGCAACGCGTCCCGATCGTACATCTCGCTCACCCGCATGGGCAATCGACCGGGATGCACCGCGTCTGGATCCCACTTCGAATGGAAGGCGGCGAGCATCATCATCGCCGGAAGCAGGTCGCGCCCGCGCTCCGTGAGATCGTAGCGGACCAGGCGAGGAGATCGGCGGACCTCCACCTTTCGGATGAGGTCCCAGGACTCGAGCTCTCGGAGTCGGGTACTCAGGACTTTCGACGGGATGCCCGGCAGCGAGCCCCGCAGCGCATTGAAGCGGTCGATCCGGTAGACGGCGATGTTCCGAAGGATCAGCAGCGCCCACTTTCGTCCGAGGAGTCCGAGGGAAAGCCGCATCGGACACCGTGCGAACCGAATCTTGAGAAATCGTTCGGGAGCCCGGCCCTCCTCCACCGGGTCTCCCGCGCAGCCGGAGGAGGCCGACGCCCGGCGCCCGGTTCGACTTCGCGCCGCCACCGTTCGGAGCGTAGCGCCGGCCGAAGATAACGGACGCTCGGGCCCGACCGCGGAGTGGCTGTAGGTCGCGGGGAGATCCCCAATCGTTCAGTGCGGGTGCAGCCGACGACGCAGCTTTCGGGCGACCGCTTCGGCCGCGGGCTTCGAAGTGGGCACGGGCTTCCGAGCGAGATACGCGACCCCGCGGAGAGGCCCGCCCTTCTTCTTCGGGACTAGCCAGAGATGGAAGTGTGGCAATCGCTCCATGAGGGAGAGGTAGTAGAGCCGGTGCGCACCAGTGACGGACTTGAGCACGGGGAAGAGGCGCCTCAGGATCGCCCCCAGCTCGGCGCTCTCGGCCGCCGTGATCTCGCCGTGGTCCAGGAAGTGACGCCTTGACTCGATGATCATCGTCCCGACGCTGGCCATCGGCAATGGAGCGTGCCCGACCAGGAAGTGGCGCCCCTCGAGGACGTACCCTCCTACAGGAGGATCGGCCAAGCCCGCGTGCCTTCGGCAGAGGAGGCAGTCCGCGTGAAAGTCCTTGGGACGCGACATGTCCGTGCAGGAACAGCAGGACAGTCACCCGGTCAGTGATCGACGACCGGCGGTCGCCCCGGCGGACTTCTTGGCCTCGCGCAGCGCAGCGACCAAGTCGCCGAACTCCGGAGGTCCGTCGTACCGAAGCCCATTGATGAAGAAGGTCGGGGTCCCGTTGACTCCGCTTCGAACGCCGCTCGAAAAGTCCTCCTCGATCCGAGGCAGGTGGGAGTGCTGGGCCAGTTCTCGGGCGATCCGGCTCACATCGAGATGGAGCTTAGACTCGAACTGCGTGAAGACCTGGTCCTCACCGAAGCGCCGCTGGTTCTCGTAGAGAAAGTCGTGCATGGGCCAGAACCGGTCCTGGGCGGCGGCGGCCTCCGCCGTTTCCGCGGCCCACTGGGCCATCGGGTGCGCGTTCGTGATCGGGAAGTTCCGAAAGACGAAGCGCAGGTCGTCCCCGAGCGTCTTCTGGATGCGCTTCACGACGGGGTACGCCGCCCCGCAGTACGGGCACTGGTAGTCGCCGTATTCCACCAG
>JASHYV010000071.1 GCA_030064695.1 Thermoplasmata archaeon | reverse complement strand
CCCTCGCTCCTGCAAGGGCTCTGGAACGTGACGGGCGGCACCACGGGGGCCCCGTCGATCGGTGCGGGCGCCGAGGGCGCGTACGCGCTCAACTACGCGGGCGTGACTCCCGGCAACGCGTTCATCGCGATCGCACCGGGAGCAGGTACGACTAACGGCTCGCTCTTCCAGCTCGCCCCGACGTTCGGGTGGTACTCCGGCGGCGGGACGATCGGCAAGAACCTCTGGCTGTCGCCGGGCGAGTACACAGTCGAGGTGATGCTGAGCGGGTGGAACGAGGAGACCGTGAACGTGGACCTCACGTCCAGCGGACAAACCCTCGTGCTGGCACTCACCGCGCAGACGACTCCGACCGTCTACACTCCGCTCTGGGCGTACAGCAACTCGGACCTCCAGAACCTCTCGGTCTCCGGTTCAGGTAGCTCGTCGAGCCCCTACGTGCTGGTGAGCGACCAGACCGGTTCGCTCAACTCCGTGTTCGGGATCCTCAACGACTATCTCTTCATCGTCTATTCGGGGATCTGGATCAACGGCACGGGCATCACCGACCATTTCGAGCTGAATTCGCCGCCGTCGCTCCTGATCACCACGCCGACATGGTGGTACTTCCAGATCGAAACGCTCGCCGATTCGTACGGCCCGATGCCGTACTACAACCAGCTGCCGATGTACTTCTACGAGGCCTCGGGCTTCATAGTCCAGGGCGGAACGAACATCGGACTGTGGTCGTCCGACATCGAGGTCGGGCACGATTACTCGGTGTACTGCAACGGCTGCACGGACGCGCTGTTCGCGGACAACAGGTTCAACGTATCGTCGGAGGGCCTTGACATCTCGGGCACTTCCGCGACTGCGGGGAACTACGTCTGGGGCAACACGTTCGTGCCATACTCCAACCCGGCCTGGACCGCCGTGTCGGCTCCGTCGACGGGTCTGGTCCTCAGCTCGGGCGGGAACCACGTCTACAACAACGCGTTCTACACGAACCGGACTCTGACCTCGACGTCCACCACCCTCGAGAACTGGTTCAACGTCACCGGAGGCTATCAGCCGTCGTCGTATTCGGTCGTCGTGAACGGAGTGACGCTGACCGGGAGCATCGTGGGCACCTCGTTGCAGGGTGGCAACTACTACCGCGACTACGGAGCCTATCCGAACCCGTACGGCGTCTTGCCCTACGTCGGTCGTGCGTCGTCCCCGACGGGCTCGGTCGGGATCGGCAAGGGCGGCGACTACGCGCCGCTCGCCGTCTCCTCGACGGGCGCCCTGCTCCGACCCAACTCGGGCCTCTACGAGGCGTCGTTCACGGAGACGGGCCTACCCGCGAGCACGTCCTGGACGCTCCGGATCGTGGGCGTGCAGATCTACGAGCCGCTCTACAGTGCCTCGTATTCGACCAACCCGACCAATACCTCGACCACCGCCACGCTGACCTTCTGGCTGCCGAACGGGACGTACCAGTACACGGTCTCGACGACGAACCATCTCTACTATGCCCTCGGGAGCCACGTCACCGTGGCCGGCGCGGCGCTGACTCCCTCCGTTACGTTCTCGCTGTACACGTACAGCGTGACGGTCACGGAGACCGGACTGCCGAGCGGGACCACCTGGTTCGCCACCGTCAACAGCGTGACCTCGAGCAGCTCGACGTCCCAGATCGCGTTCGCCGAGTCGAACGGGTCGTGGGCGTACTCGGTCGCGGGGGCGATCGGCTTCACGGCCTCCCCGGCTTCGGGAACGGTCACGGTCAGCGGCGCGGCGGCCAACGTGCCCGTGACCGAGACGGCCTGGACGACGGGCGGCGGAGCGATCGTGACGCTCTACACCGTCTACAACGCCCGACCGGACCTGCAGACCGACTTCCCGGACGCGTCCAGCAACATGGCGTCCTTCGAGGGGCTCGTCAACTGGGCGGGCTCCGTGGTCCGGGGCGGCACCTCGGACGCCGCGAACCAGACCCTGTTCCCCTACGGGTATTGGTACGACGTGATGAGCGTGTATGACCAGCGCGGCGATCTGCAGTACGCGTTCCCCAACGCGTTCACGGTGCAGGCGAACTACTCCGCGCTGCTCACCTGGTCTGGCCAGGTCGTGACGCACGTCTACACGGACAGCGCCGCCACGCTGCTTGCGGAGTTTGGCTACTACTACGACCTCGCCTACGTCTACAATTCGCGGGCGGACTTGCAGGCGGCCTTCCCCAACGCGCTGACGACGCCGTCGGAGTGGAACACCCTGCTGATCTGGGCGGGCGAAGTGGCGACGAACGCGTTCACGGACAGCTCGGCTTCCACGCTGGCGTCGTACAACTACTACTACGTGCTGGCGTTCGTGTACAACAGCCGCGGGGATCTACAGAGCGCCTTCCCGAATGCGCTGACCAACGGCGCCTCGTGGGCGAGCCTGATCGCTTGGGCCCAGAACGTGGTGAACCACAAGTTCCCCGACTCCTCGTACGCGACGCTGTTGCCGTACGCGGCGGAGTACAACGCGCTGTAGGGCCCCAGTTCCCCCACGCCGCCGCCCCCGGGAGACCGGGGGCATCAACCCCTTCCGAGCGACCGGGTCCTCGCGCAACATGGTTATGGGTCGGTGGGTTGAAGGAGTTCGCGGTCGCACTTCGATCTAGGACGGGGGAGACACGGTGACGATCGGGAGCCCGACGGCTGCCGCGATGGACGGGCCTTTCTGCGGCATCCTCGTCACCTATCAACCGGAGGAGGCCCGGCTCTCGTCCGCACTCGGGCGGGCGGCCGGCCAGCTCGACCGACTGCTCGTCGTCGACAACTCGATCGACGCCTCTGGCCGCGAGCGCGTGGATCGGGCGCTCGGCGGAGTCGGCCCGACGCGGAATGGGCAGCGACCCGAGCTGCTTCCACGCGCCGGGAACATCGGCCTGTCGAGGGCCCTGAACGTAGGGCTCCGCGCGGGACTACGGGAGGGATACGGACGGTTCCTGCTGCTCGATCAGGATTCCGAACTCGAACCCGGATGCGCCGAAGCGCTCCGCCGGGCGTCCGCGCGGCTCTCCGGCCGGCCCGGTTCGGCCGAGCTCGCCGCGCAGAACGTGGAGGAGCGGCCGACCGGCCTTCAGGCGAGGCTGGAGGAGGTCCTGTACGGCTACGATGGTCCCGGACCCGCCCAGCCGCGTCCCGCGGCGCTTGCGATGACCTCCGGGCTCCTCGTCACGGTCGAGAGCCTGCGGTCCACGGGGCTGTTCGATGAGAGCCTCTTTCTTGATGCCGTGGATCACGAGTTCTGCCTCCGCTCGGGGTCGGCCGGGGTTCCGCTCTACGTCGCACCCGACGCGAGGATTCGCCACGCGCTCGGACGCCCCGTCGAGTTCCGAGCGGGACCCGTAGCGGTAGAGGTGCGCCAAGCGGACGAGGGTCGGCTCTACTACTCAACGCGAGACACCCTCCGGGTCGCCCGGCGGCACGTTCGTCGTTGGCCGTTCGTCTGCACGACGATGTTCGGCTTCGTCGCGTCCCGGACCGTCGTCTACGGGCTGCTCGCGCGTTCGCACGGGACCTGGTTCCGTGCGATCTGCCGGGGCTGGACCGACTTCCTAAGGACGCCGGATCGACCCCAGATCCCACGGCTGGGGTGACCAAGCCCCCCATGGACTCCGCGCCCCGGTCGGTGCCCCCCACCTCGACGACCGCATCCGGACAAGTGACGTCCTGGATTCGAAGCCACGCGCTCGAAGTTGGCCTCGCCCTCTTCACGGTGGGCTTCGCGATCTCGTTGCCCTTCATCGACACCGGGAACCTGACCCGGTTCCTGTTCGCGGCCAGCTACCTCGCGGTGGGCCGGAACCCGTACGCCATCTTCGCCTACCCGCCCCCGGCCGGCCTGTTCGCGATCTCGCTCCCGACCTTCGGTGTGTTTGTCCTGTCCGGAGGCAGTCTCGCTGCTGCGAACTTTTTCCTGAAACTCGTCGGCCTCGGCGCGTTGCTCGCGGCAGGGGTCTTCCTCCGTCGTCTGGCGGTGGTGCTGGGCGCGTCAGCGACCGCCGCACGACGTGCCCAGATCGCGCTGCTGACCAGCGGGGCGATCTTCTTTGTCACGTTCATCTGGGTCGAACAGGACATTGTCGGGATCGCCGTCACGCTCGGAGCGCTCTGGCTCCTCCTGCGGGAGCAGTCCGCCGACCGGCGACCTTGGGTCGAGGTCGCTGCGCTCGGTCTCCTTGCCTTCGCGGCGTTCTTCTACTACTTCCCCATCTTTCTATTCCCGGTCGTCCTGTTCTACGCCGGAAACTCGTCCGCCCAATGGCGGCGCGCGGCCGCCTCGGCCGTGGTCCTTGGCGCCTTCTTCGTCGGATTCCTGATCGTGCCCGGATGGGATTTTGTCACGAACGCGGGAGGGACCCCGGGATTCTCGAGCCCCTCACCCTATTCGATCCTGACCCTGCTCGAGCCCACGCTCTTCCGACCGTCGACCCTGCTCGAGACGTACGTCGCGTGGTCCCTCGTGGGGGTCCTCGTCATTGCGGAGCTCGTCGTGCCGTACCTCCTCGCGCGAGCCCGGTACCCGCTGGTCGTCGCCGTCGCCTGCGCGATGACCTTGCCGTTCCTCCTGCTCAACCTCTCGAACGGCGACGAGTTCGTGTGGCCGCTGCCGTTCTTCCTGCTCGCGCTGGTCCTTCTTCGCCCCAGCCTCTCGCGCGGCCCCTGGCTGTGGCTCGTCGAAGCGTACGCCATCCCGATGGTGGTCATCGCGAATTTCTTCGACTCGCCCGGTCCAGGCTCGGGGACTGGGATCTTCTACTTCTCGTACCCGCAATTCCACGACGCGATCTCGATCTGGACGCTGGTTCCCGACGACGTTCAGGTCACACAGGCTCTCGCAGTGGCCCTCTGGCTCGCCCTCGCCGGGCTACTCCTGAAGGTGGTCCGCCTGGCTCGGTCCCCTCTCACCCTGCCGGGGGCGACAGCCCCGGCCGCCGCTCGCGTCGCCCCGACGGAGACGCCGCTCGGGTGGCTCCGGCAGTGGAGGCACGCGAAACTGCCCTTGGTGGGGGCGATTGTCCTAGTCACGTTCACCGTGGTTTCCGCCGCCGTGCCGGCTCCGACCCTCACGGTGAGCTCGAACTCGCAGTTCCCGGTGGGCTACTTCCTCGGATATCCGGTGGCGAACGGTTCCGTCTCGTATCGGTTCTCGAGCTCGGGGACCGAGCTCGAGGTGGCTCCGAATCTGGGCAGCCCCTCGGTGCTGACCGAGCCCTGGAACAACGTCTCCTTCGCCCGCAACGTCGCCGATGAGACGATCGCCTTCGACCTCGCGATCGAGGTGGAGGCGCCCGCGGACTATCCGTACAACACCACCGTGCTCGGTCTCGGCAGCTCCGATCTCAACGTGGTCGCACCCTTCGACGCGCCGGCCGCCTCTAGCCAGCTCGTTCCGACCGCCGAGCAGAACGTGAGCGCGCCCACGATCGACTCGCCGCAGTTTCTCTCGTCGCCCACCGGCGGGCTCGGGTTCAACGGGAGCAGCTTCGCCCAGTATGACGTCGGGGGTTGGGCCACCTCTGGAGGAACATTGACGATCTACTTCCATTGGTCCGGGGCACAGTATATTCAGAATCTGGTCGCCCAAGTTGCGCTGGGCGGCGTATCGTACCAGCTGTTCGGCGTCGGGTCGGAGTACCTCGCCGGCGAGATCACGCCGAACGCGACCGCCTGGACGTATTCGTCGCCCCAACTGGTGAAGTCGTTCTCGTGGCAGGAACTCACCCTCACCGCCTCGGACGATCGCGTCTCGCTGGCGCTGGACGGGCTACCGATCTCCCTCCCGGAGCCGACGTACAACGCCACCCAGGGCGCCGGGCTCACGCTGGGGACCGCAGGACCGTATCCCGACCAATTCCAGCGGTACGCCTTCTCGGGAACGATGGCCGGGCCGTACTGGACGGCGGGGGGTGCCGGGCTCGGCGCGCCCGAGAGCTGCGCTTTCGCTGACGCGCCGGAGGCGACCGACGTGTGTGCTCCGCTCGCGGCCAGTGTCAACGGCAGCTATTCGCCGTCGACCGGCCTCTCCGTGACGTTGGGCTCGACGACCGCGCTGTTGACGTCCTCGACGACGCACCTCGCCGTGGGCCGTCTGGACGCGGTGGGTCCGGCGCTCGGACTGACCTTCCTCCACCTCACGATCCGAGCCGATCGCTCGTTGGTCAATCTCTCGGGTGTGATCGCCGGGGCGATCGGCGTGCCGACCTTGTTGGGCGTTACACTGGCTCGTTGGACCCGCAGGAGGTCGGACGGTGCAAGCCGAACCTGACCGGTCGCTGAGCCGCTCTCGGCGCTAGCGGTCGAGCGTGATCTGCCCGTCTCGGCCGCGCGCGGGATGTGCTCCAGGGGCAGCTCCGGGCAGCCCGGGCACGTCCTCCGCCGGACCGCCCGCGAATCGGGCCACATAGAGGTGTTCCAGCACCGTGAGCCAGTAGGCGAGACGAACGAGGTTCTTCCAGGGATAGCCCTGGTCGACGATCCACCGAAGCGTGCGCAGGTGCGCCTCATGTCGGCGCTCCGGGTAGTAGAACAGCTTCGTTCGGTACATGTTCGAGTTTCCAATCCCGACCCGAACCAGGCTACGGAATCGGATCAGCTGGTCGCCCAGGCGCACCGAGCCGAGGTGCGGATCCGGCGAGAGGCCGAATTGCTGGACGAGCAGCACCCGCTTCAGCATCACGATCCGCCGGCCGGTCTGGCCCACCCGACTCGTGAAGTCCAAGTCCGCCGCTTCCGTGAAGAGCCGCTCGTCGAAGCCGCCGACCGACCGGAAGACGTCGAACCGAGTGAGGATGCCCGAGGTGATCGTGCTGCGGAGCTCGGAGACCGGCGTCCGCA
>JASHYV010000070.1 GCA_030064695.1 Thermoplasmata archaeon | reverse complement strand
GCGATCTACGACGTGACCGGCGACACGGACGCGCTGCTCATCGGCCGGTTCCGGGACCGGCGCGACCTCGACCGGTTCGTGAAGCACGCTCTCCAGGACCCGCACGTCGAGCGGACGAATACCCAGGTGGTGCTGAACCGGGTCAAGGAGGACCACCGGGTGCCCGTCTCCCGGCGCCCGCCCGAACGCGACGGCCCGGACTCCGCGCCGAGGGTCGCTCGAGGCCCCGAGTAACCTACAAGAGGCTCCGCCGCCCCTCCGGCGCCGGGAACGCACATGGACTGGGGACTCCAGAACCGGATGCACCGCCTGTTCAGCCCGGCGACCGGGAACTCGGTCATGCTGGCGGTCGACCACGGCTACTTCATGGGCCCGACCCATCACCTGGAGAACGCGCGGGCCACGATCGCCCCGCTGCTCCCGCACGCCGACGCCCTCGCGCTCACCCGCGGCATCCTGCGCCGGTGCGTCGACCCCACGACGTCGACGCCGATCGTGCTGCGCATCTCGGGCGGCGTGACCGTGCTCAAGGAGGACCTCTCCGACGAGGCGATCACGACCTCGATGGACGACGCGGCCCGGCTCAACGTCTCCGCCGTCGCGTTGAGCGTCTTCGTCGGCGCTCCGCACGAGCACGAGTCCCTGGTCCACCTGGGCGAGCTCGTCGACGCGGGCGAGCAGTTCGGGATCCCGGTGATGGCGATCACGGCCGTCGGGAAGGAGCTCGAGAAGCGCGACCAGCGCTACCTGGCGCTCGCGTGCCGGGTCTCGGCGGAGCTGGGCGCCCACCTCGTGAAGACGTACTACTGCGACGGCTTCTCGAAGGTCGTCGAGGCGTGCCCGGTCCCGATCGTCGTCGCGGGCGGCCCCAAGCTCGACAGCGACCGAGCGGCGCTGGAGCTCGCCCGCCACGCGATCGACGAGGGCGCGCACGGCGTCGACATGGGGCGGAACATCTGGCAGTCCGACCACCCGGTGGCGATGCTGAAGGCGTTGCGCGCAATCGTCCACGACCGGGCCACGGTCCCCGAGGCGCTCGAGGTCGTGGCCGAGGAGTCCCGCCTCGCGCGCCCGGCGGCGCGGTCCACCGCCTGAGGCGCCCGAACCGAACCCTAAAATGGCGGGAGGGCTAGCGCGCCCTCGCGCGGGGATTGCCAAGCTTGGCCAAAGGCGCCAGATTCAGGGTCTGGTCCCGTAGGGGTTCGTGGGTTCAAATCCCTCTCCCCGCACCTCATCGCCGCGGGACAGTCCCTCGCGGGGCGTACCGACGCCTCTCCCTGTACAATGTCTATCTTGGCGAGCCCGGTAGGGGGCCTCATGCAGCTCGAGATCGCCGGACTCCGTGTCTCTGACCTCCCTCGATCGCTCCGGTTCTACACCCGGACCCTCGGCCTCCGAATCGTGCAGCGGGGCGATACCCGCTCGTGGGGCGGGGGTCTCTGGGTCCGGCTGCGAGATCCGAAGTCCCGGCGCCTCATCGAGCTCAACTGGTACCCCAAGGGCTCGCGCTTCTTCGAACCGTACTCGGCGGGCACGGCCCTCGACCACCTCGACTTCACCCTCGGCGTCGCCTCGCGCGCTGAGCTCGAACGGACCTACCGCCGGCTGCTCCGGGGCGGCGGGCGACCGACCGGCCTCGAGCCGTCGACGACCGAGGGCTGGATGGCGAGCGTCCGGGACCCGGACGGGATCTGGATCACGGTCGGGCGACGGCCCACGGCCGCGGAGCGACGCGCGCTGGCCGCCGCTTAAGGGGCCCCCGCGGCTGGCCGGCCCGTGACGTCGTTCGACTGGACGACCTGGGCCGCCCTTGGCGGCACCTGGGTCCTCGTTGTGGGGACCCTCGCGTTCGCGTACTGGCAACTCCGCCAGACGCAGCGACTGCACACGGCGTCCACGCTGCTCGACCTGCGCGAGCGGTTCTTCAACCCGCGACTCCGGCAGGCGCGTCGGGAGCTGAGCGCCTGGTTGCTCCAAAGCCCCCGAGGTCCCGAGGTGGAGAACTGGGAGGTCGCCCTCTTCTTCCAGTTGCTCGGCTCGCTCACCCACTCCGGCGCCCTCAACAAGCGCCTCGTCTGGCACGCCTTCGGCACCTGGATCACCGCCTACTGGGTGTTCCTGACCGAGCCCGAGGACCTCGTGGCCGGCTACCGGGGGGACGGCAAGGATCCCACGGTCTTCGCCGAGTTCGAGTGGCTCGCCCGCCAGATGATGGAGCTCGACGCGCGCGCCACGGGCGCGCCTCGACACCAGCGCACTCCCTTGGACGAGGCCCGGATCATCCTCGAAGCCGAAGCGGCGCTCCCGCCGGACAGCAGCGGATCCGCCCTCGCCGCCGGGTGAGCTCGACCCGCGGGTCGTCATCTACCCGAACGGAGTACGGGGACGCGCCGCTCCATGACCGAGCCCGACCCGCGCAAGATCGTCGTCACCGCGCACGGGCCCTACCATGTGGTGGGACGGATCCCGCTCGCGGTCCAGTCGATAACCCCGAACTCCAAGAAGGAGTCCTGGGACTGGGCGGAGGGCCGGTCGTTCGAGGTCGAGGCGGAGTACTTCCTCTGCCGCTGCGGTCACTCCGCCCACAAGCCGTTCTGCGATGGCACCCACGCGAAGATCGGGTTCGACGGGACCGAGACCGCGTCCCGCCGTCCGATCGAACGGGAGTCGGAGCACTTGGATGGCCCGACGCACGTACTGAGCGACGACGAGAAGCTGTGCGCCTTCGCTCGGTTCTGCGACCCCGGCGGGAAGGTCTGGTCGCTGATTGAGCACACCGACCAGCCCGAAGCCCGGGAGCTCGTGATCCGGGAGGTCGGGCACTGTCCGTCCGGCCGGCTCGTGCTGCGGGAGAAGGCGACGGGGGACGTTCCCGAGCCGGCCCTGCCTCCCTCGATCGGCGTGATCGAGGACCCCGTGCTCCGCTGCAGCGGGCCCCTGTGGGTGCGGGGCGGGATCCGGGTCGAGTCCGCGGACGGGACCCCGTACGAGATCCGGAACCGGATGACGCTCTGCCGGTGCGGCGCCTCGAAGAACCTCCCATTCTGCAACGGGAGCCACGCCTCGATCCGCTTCCAGGACGGCCTCCGCTGAGTCGGCGCCTCGGCGGGGACGCGCCTGCTCCGCGCGACGGACCGCGACGCCCCGCCTAAATACGGGGCGGTCGTCGCCGCGCGGATGGCCCGGAAACGCGGCGTCCCGGCGAAGTCCCGTGCTCCGCGCTCGCGCCGCGTGCCGGACGGACCGCCCGTCGCGCCGCCCGGCGTGGTGCGGGTCGACCTACGCGAGGCGGCGCACGCGCACATCGTCTGCCGCGTCTGCGGGCGGATCCAATCGATCGAGCTGACCGAGCTCGACCACCACTTCCTCGAGGAGCTCGCCCGTCGGCACCCGGACGGGTGGGCGGTCGATGGGATCGCCTACTCGCTCACCGGCTCCTGCCGGCGGTGCCGCGAGGGGCCGTCCGCCTGACCGGAGCCCCGGCGGAATGTCCGGGTTCTTCCTTTCGCCCCGCATCGCGTGGGGTCCGGGCGCGATTGAACAGCTGAGCGGCCTCGGCGCGAAGCGCGCGCTGCTGGTCGTCGACCGGGCCTTGGCCCAACACCCCGGTCCGCGACGGGTCGCCGAGGAACTCGCGAAGTCCGACACGGTCGTGGAGGTTCTCGAGGCGCCCGAGTCGCCGCAGTCCCTCGCGGCGGTCGCGGGCCTCTCCGACCGGGCCCGCGCCGGCGGCGCCGACTGGATCGTCGCGATCGGTGGCGGGCGCCTCTTGGACGCGGCGAAAGCGGCGCGGTTCGCCGTCGACCGGCCCGGCGGCGATCTTGCCGCGGTGACGCCGATCGCCGAGGCGCCCGAGCGGCCCGCGTGCCGGCTCGTCGCGATCCCGACCACGAGCGGCAGCGGAGCGGAGGCGACCTCGGTGGTCGATCTTGTCACGGAGGACGGCACGCCGATCGAGGTAGCGCATCGCGCCCTGCTCCCCGATTGGGCGCTCGTCGATCCCGCGCTCGCGACGGAGCGTCCGGCCGAGGCGGTCGTGGACGGGGGATGCGAAGCGCTCGGCCTCGCCGTCGAGGCGTACCTGTCGGCCTGGTCGAACCCGTTCTCCGACGCGTTGGCGGTCGACGCGGCGCTCACGGTCCTCGGGCGGCTCGCCCACGCGATCCGCTGGAGCGAGGACCCGGACGCCCGGGCAGCACTGCACTACGCAGCGACCGGCGCCGGGCTGGCCGCGGGGAACGCCCAGCGCGGCGTGGCCCACGCGCTCGCGCGGGCGCTCGAGCGGCCGACCGGCCTCCCGTACGGACGGCTCCTGGGGCTCGCGCTCCCGTACGTCCTCGACTTTGACCAGACCGGGGCGCGCGAGCGCCTGGAGGCGCTCGCCTTCCGCGCCCGAGAGCGCGACGAGCGCGGGGAGCTCTCCCTCGCCGGCCGGGTCCGCCGCCTGGGAGAGCACGTGCGACTCCCGCCGACCGTCGCGGCCGCGGGCGGGAACGTCGAGCGGGCGCTCGCCGAGCTCGATCGCGTGGTGGCCGACGGACGCCGCTCGCCGGCGATCCTCGGGAACCCGCGCGTGCCGACCGAGGCGGACGTGCGCGCGCTCCTCCTGCAGGTGCTGGGCCGCGCCCCCGGCGCGTAGCGGCGCGCGACTACCCGGCCCGGGGCGGTTCCGTGGCGCGGCCCGACTCGGCCGCGATCTCGATCCGGGCCGGCGACTCGACGGCCCGGTTGATCGCGATCTCGGCGAGGTCGCTCGCGTAGAACGCGCTGCGCTCGAGCGACTCGAGCACGTAGGCCAAGCCGACCGCGAGGCGGCCGCTGCGGGAGGAGATCTCGTGGAGCATGTGGTCGCGGTCCCGGGTGATCTGCTTCGCGGAGTCGATCACGGCGTTCGCCTTCGCGATGTCGCGCGTCTCCAGGCTGTCGAGCGAGTCCGAGAGCGCCGTCGCGGCCCGCTGGGACATCTTGTCGAGCTCGGAGAGGAGGCGGGGCGGGGTCCGCTCCTTGCCCAGGATCGGCACCGTCTCCGCGATCCGGACCGCGTGGTCGGCGATCCGCTCGAGGACGCGGGAGGTGAGGAGGTACGTCGAGCACTCGGGCAACGTGAGCTCGAGCGTCGCGAGGATGCGGGCGTCGCGGAGCGCGCTCGTCACCTGCTTCTCCAGGAACCAGTGGAGCCGGTCCACCTCCCAGTCGCGCTCGATTACGTCCTTCGCGATCGTGGCGTCGCGGGCGCGGAACGAGGCCATCGCGTCCAGCTGCATCGCGCGCACCATCTGGTGCATCCGGCGGACGATCGACGGGATCGGGAGCGGGTTCTGCCCCACCACGTCCTGGAGGATCACCGCCTCGCTCGTCTCCTCGAGGATCTCGGGCCCGATCATCCGCTGGGCGAAGTTCCGGACCACCTCGCGGGTCCGGGGGCTCATCCGCTGGGGGGTCCGGATCTCGAGGAGCGGGTAGCCGGCGATGTACTCCGCGATCAGGCGGCGGAAGAGGTGCTCGTCCTCCATGTCGTTGGTGACCGGGACGACCCGGCGCTCGACCTCCGAGGCGGGGCCCGAGTCGGCGAACACCGTGAGCGAGCCGTCGGCGCGCGGCGTGAAGAAGAGGACGTCCCCCGGGCCCAAGCCCCGCGAGGTCACCCAGTTCTTCGGCAGCGAGATGATGTACGTCGAGCCGCCGGTCTTCTGGATCCGGCGTCCGTGGAAGCCTCCGCTGCTCCGCATGCCCGGCGGCGTCCCAGCATCTATTCTCTATATAGCTTCCCACGGCCCCACCCGATTTACCGACCCGTTTCGACCCGCGGCGGTCGCTCCCTCCCCGAGCGGCCCTCCGGGTCGCTCCGCGCCCTCGCCGACGTGATCCCCGCACCGGGCGAGCGCGGTCCCGGAGCCGCCGACCCGCTCGTCGGGGGTACGGCCGGGCCCACGGGGTGCGGGCCCGCCGGACCGAGGAGGGGTCGGAATTCCCGACGGCCGAGGACGCTCTAACCTCCCCGGGCTGTCGCCCGGGAGGGTACGATGCCGTCGTGGGACCAATTCTACGCCGCCCAGGTGGGCGCCTCGGCGGCGCTCACCGGGCTGCTCTTTGTCGGGATCTCGCTCAACATGACCAAGATCCTGGCGGTCCCGGCGCTCCCGGCGCGGGCGATGAAGTCGCTCGCCCTGCTCGTGACGGTGCTGATCCTCTCCTCGCTCGAACTGATCCCGGGCGAGTCGGACCTGGCGTTCGGGATCCTGCTGCTGGTAGTCGTCGCCTCCGCGACGTACGTCGTCGTCCGGCTGAGCGCCACCGTCCTGCGGCTCAATCCGGCCGAGTATCGGCGGGTGGCCGCGTACGAGCTCGCCGTGGTCGGCGTGGTCGCCGTGCTCTACTTCGGCGCCGCGGGGGCCGCGCTCTTCGGCGACGCGCTCTCGAGCTACCTCGTGGTCGCCGGCATGCT
>JASHYV010000069.1 GCA_030064695.1 Thermoplasmata archaeon | reverse complement strand
CGCCGAGCCGTCGGCGGTGACCACGAACCCGGGCTCGACCGACGCGGGCCGGTAGTCGTCCGGTCCGCGGCCGTCGAGCCGCTTCCCCTCGGCCGCCAGGTCGAGGATGTGGGTCGTCAGGATCTCGGCGGTGACCTCGTCGCTCATGCCGCGCTCCCGGGCGCGGGGCCCGTCGCGTAGCGCTCGCGAAGCGCCGCCTTCATCTTCTCGTAGATCTCGCGGCAGCCCCCGACCCCCAGGTCGAGCGCCTGAGCGAGCTCGTCGGGCGTCATGTGCCCCTCCATCTGGAGGAGCACGAGCCGGCCCGACTGCGGGACGAGGGCCATCGGGAGGTCGGCCTCCCCGTAGTTGTCCTCCTCCTTCTTCAGGTCCAGCGCGATCTGGCCCGCGACCTTCCCGACCGCGACGGCGGGCAGGAGGTCGACCATCGGGATCCCCGCGTCGGCGAGGGCGACCGAGGCGGCCACCAGCCCCGCGCAGCGCGTGCCCGCGTTCGCCTGGAGCACCTCGATGTAGATGTCGATGCTCGTCCGGGGGAACTCCTCGACGAAGACGACCGACTCGAACGCCTCGCCGATCACCTTCGAGATCTCCTGGGACCGGCGGTCGAGGCCCGGCCGCTTGCGCTCGTCGACCGAGAACGCCGCCATGTTGTACTTGCACTGGATGACGGCCTTGGTGCTCTGTTGCAGGTGCCGCGGATGCACCTCGCGCGGTCCGTAGACCGCCGCCATCACCTTGTTCGCGCCCCACTCGACGAACGCGGAGCCGTCCGCCCGGTGGAGCGGTCCGGCCCGGATCGAGAGGGCTCTCAGTTCGTTCAGCTTGCGTCCGTCGATCCGGAGCCCTTCCGGGCTCAGCAGGACCGGGACGTCCTTGGCTCCTACGCTTCCCATGGTTTCGATTCTCCTTGGAACTTCAGTCGTTCTCGGGCGGCTCTTCGGGGTCGTACTCGGGAACCTCGCCGAGCTCGGTCGGTCGGGGCGGCGCGTCGCGGTGCGCCGACTCCGCGGGGGGCTCGAACGGCCCCTCCTCGGTGGACCGGCCGGACGCGACGAGCAGGCTCTCGACCCGCTCGGTCAACCCGCTGCGCGGCCCTTCGGCGTCGATCATCTCCAGCGCCGCCGAGACCCGGGCGATCGCCTCGGGGCTCCCGTTCACCCAGACCCGGCCGTTCTGCCCCACGGACACCTGGGCGCCCGTGTGCTTCACGATCGTCTGGATCATCGAGCCGCCGCGGCCGACGACGCGGGGGACGCGGGCCGGCGCGATCGTGACGATCGTGCCGCCCTCGAGCTTCCCGAGCCCCTCGCCCATCATGGTCACCCCGATCCGTCCCGTGGGGTCCAAGTTCTCGACCTGCACGATGACGGCGTCGCCGACGCGGAGGTACTTCTCCGTCTCGCCCACCTCGACGTCCCAGGGCGTGCCGGTCATGTGGAGCGGGGCCCAGCGCGGAGCGCCGATGTCGAGCAGCCAGAAGGTCCCCTGGACGTCGGTCACGGTGCCGAGCACCGTGTCGCCCGGCTTCGGGATGTACCGGCCCGACAGCGGGATGACCGAGGCGAGGGGCGGTCGGACCGAGAGCAGGCCCAGCACGCTCGCGTAGACGCGTCCGCCCACGCGGTACGTGCCGGGACCGGGCTTCAGCCCCGATCCGGGGATCTCTTCGCCGGGAAGTACTAGAACTCGGTCCCCGGAAGGACGCGAGGAGGAGCCCTCGCGGCCCCGTCGCCGGGGGCCGGAACGATGATCTCGAGCCATTCTCGTTGCTGCACCGGCGCGCGCGACTGGTGGGGGTTATTTAACGAGGGCGGTCTCGGCGGCGCCCTTCGTGCGGGCGTTGAGCTTCTCGTACAGCTCTGTCTGCACGCCGGCGGGGATCTCGAGCACTCCGCTCCAGGACCCGTCGCCCATCCACTGCTCGTCGAGGAGTCGTCCCAGTCCCTTGAGGTCCCCGATCACGCGGGGATAGTGCTGGGCGGGGAGCCGGATCCGGACCTTCACGACGTCGAGCCGGATCGGGAGCAGGGGCCGCAGCTTCTGGAGGACCTCCTGCACCTGCTGGTCGACCGGCCGGAACGGGTCGACGTGGACCTTCGCCTCCAGCATCGCGGCCTCGATCCGGGCCGGCGGGTGCGGGGCGCCGGTCTGGGGATTCATCGCGTTGCGGGCGATGGTCGCCACGATCTGCTTCTGTTTCGCCGACTGGAGCTTGTGGCGCTGTTCGGTCGTGACCTGGACCTCGCCCTTCAGCACGATCTGACGGGCGATGTCGGCGATGTTGCGGGTGTGGAAGATCTGTTCGAGCCGCTCCTCGGAGATCTTGTCGCCCTTCTTCGCGTCCTTGAAGACGGTGTCGAGCGCGAGCTTGTCGGCGAGATCGACCTTCTTCCCGTCCTTCAGGTCCTGGACCGCCTGCGGGTCCACGAGCACCTCGAAGCGCGAGCCCTGCGTCTCCCAGCGGGCGATCACCGCGTCGTCGACGTCGACCATCGGGCCGGGCCTTCCCCGCGCGGATCCTACGGGCGCGAGGACCGCGCCGGGGCCGGGCTCGGCGGCAGCCGGGCCGCGTACCGCTGGATCTCGTCGGAGGAGAGTCGGATCATGCCCTTCTCCTGCTGCACGGTGCAGACCTCGACCTGGGCGAGGTTGCCACCCTCGTCGAGGCCGGCCCGGAGCCCCTCCAGGGCCAGCAGGATCGCGGCGTCGCGCTCCATCCCGGGCTTGTACTTCTGCTCGAAGAGGTCCATGACCGGGCCCTTGTTGCCGCCGGTGCTGGCGGCCTTGAAGCTGGTGAGCGAGCCCGACGGTTCCGTCTCGAAGAGGTGCACGCCGCCGTCGTCGTACCCCCCGACCAGGAGGGCCGTGCCGAACGGACGGACGCCGCCGAACTGCGTGTACTGCTGCTTGTAGTCGCAGATCCGCCGGACGAGGAGCTCGACGGACATCGGCTCGGAGTACGTGACGCGGTTCACCTGGGCGGCGAGGCGCGCGTAGTCGACGAGCACGCGCGCGTCGGCCACGAGGCCCGCCGTCGCGCAGGCGATGTTGTCGTCGATCTGGTGGATTTTCTCCAGGCTCGCGGCCTCCGCCAGCTTCGGGTTCGGGATCCGCCGGTCCGCGATCAGGACGACGCCGTCCGCGAAGACGACCCCGGCGGTGGTCGCGCCCCGTCGGACCGCTTCCCGGGCGTACTCGACCTGGAAGAGTCGCCCGTCGGGCGAGAAGACGGTGATGGCCCGGTCGTAGGCCATCTGGCCCGGTTGCATCTCCATCGGTGCGCCTCGCGGCGCGCACGTGGGCCCCCCTTATAACGGGAGCGCGGGCGGTAACGCGTCCATCAGCCGGTTACGTCCCGCCCGGTCGTTTCCTGGCTCGCTCCACCTCGATGGGCGACAAGCGTATGAGCGCGGCGCGCCCGGTCGACTCGATGGCGGCGGAGTCGGGCTCCCCGCGGCGGACCGGGGGCTGGCGCCTCTCGAGCTCGTCGTCGAGCTACCTGCGGAGCGCGGCCGAGCAGCCGATCGAGTGGCACCCGTGGGGGCCCGAGCCGTTCGAGATCGCGAAGCGCACGGGCCGGCCGATCCTGCTCGACGTCGGGGCGTCGTGGTGCCATTGGTGTCACGTGATGGACGAGGGCACCTACGCGGACGCCGAGGTCGCCCGGCTGATCGCCCAGTTCTTCGTGGCGGTCAAGGTCGACCGGGACGAGCATCCCGAGGTGGATCGCCGCTACCAGCGGCAGGTGGGCGTGCTCACCGGCGAGGGCGGATGGCCGCTGACCGGGTTCCTCACGCCCCAGGGCGAGGTGTTCCTCGGGGGCACCTACTTTCCGCCCACGGACGGGCACGGGCGGCCCGGCTTCCGGCGAGTGCTCAAGGAGGTCGCCCGGCTCTGGTCGGACGAACCGACCTCGATCCAGCAGAACGCGACCGCCGTCCGGGACGCGATGGCGCGGATGCGGGCGCTCCGCGCTCCGCAGAGCCAGCCCCTGGCGGACTTCGTCGCCGGGATCCGGACCGACATCCTCGGTTCGTACGATCCGGTGCACGGCGGCTTCGGCACGCAACCGAAGTTCCCGCACCCCACGGCGATCTCGCTCCTGCTCTGGGACGCCTTCGCCCGCGCCGACTCCGACAGCGCCGAGAAGGCCCGCGAGACCCTGCTCCGGATGGCCGACGGCGGCATGTACGACCAGGTCGGCGGGGGGTTCCACCGCTACTCCGTCGACGACGGCTGGCACATCCCGCACTTCGAGAAGATGGGCGTCGACAACGCGGCCCTCCTCTCGGCCTACGTGGAGGGCGCCCAACGGTTCGCGGACCCTCGCCTCGAGGAGGTCGTGCTCGGCACGCTCGGCTGGGTCCGCGGCACCCTTCAGGACCCGAAGGGCGGCTTCGGTGCGAGCCAGGACGCCGACAACGCTCCGGGCGACGACGGCGACTTCTTCACCTGGACTCGGAGCGAGCTCCGGCAGGTGCTCGACGGGGACGAGCTCAAGCTGGTCTCCCGGTTCTTCGGCGTCGGCACCGACGGCCGGATGCCGCACGACCCCGAGCGGAACGTCCTGTTCCGGATGCTACCGCTCTCCGAGGCGGCCGAGGGTCTTTCCCTTCCGCACGGACCCGAGGCCGCACTCGACTCGGCCCTGGAGCGGCTCCGGACCGCGCGGGCCCGGCGTCCCGCGCCGGCGGTCGACCGTGCCCTCTACGCGGACATCAACGGCCGGTTCGTGGGCGCCTTCGCCCGGGCCGGCGCCTACCTGGGCGACGCCGCGGTCCTCGCGGACGCGCGGCGGGCCGCGGACCGGTTCCTTCGGGAGGCGTACCGCTCCGGACAGGGCGTCGCGCATCGGATCGACCCGGACGGACCCCACGGCTTCGGCCTCCTCGAGGACCAGGTCGCGCTCGCGGGCGGGCTGATCGAGCTCGCCGCCGCAACGGCCGAGGATCGGTATCTGACGCCCGCCCTGGAGCTGCTCGAGCTTGTGCACCGGGAGTTCCGGGGCGAGGACGGGCTGCTGCGCGACCTCGCGCCGTCGCTCTACGACGGCCCGAAGCTGGGCGATCTCTCGGAGGCGTCGTACCCGCTCGAGGACAGTCCGCATCTCTCCGCGAACGCCGGCTTCGCGCTCGCGGCGGTGCGGGCCGGGGCTCTCGTGCACGACGAGAGGTGGGTCGGCCGGTCCCTCGAACTGCTGCCGGCCATGGCGCGCCGGATCCCCGGCGCCGGTCTCTTCGGCGCCGGCGCCGCGCTCGCCGCCGGACTGACCGAGACGCCCTCGGCCTCCGTGGTGGTCGAGGGTCCTCCGGCGCGGCGCGCGGCGCTCCTGCGAGCGGCGCGGCGGGCCTGGCACCCGAACGTCGTCGTCTTCGACGGTCGTCCGACCGCTCCGTTCACCTCCGCGGCCGATCTCGGCCCCGCCTCGGACGGGGCTCGGGCGCTGGTGTGCCTCGGGGT
>JASHYV010000068.1 GCA_030064695.1 Thermoplasmata archaeon | reverse complement strand
TGCCGATGCTCCGGGAGGCCACGTGGTCCGCCGACTTCGTCTGGTTCGTGGCCGCGCTGCTGGACGGCCCGTCCGGTATGGAGCTCAGCGCCGAACCGCTCACCCGGTTGCGACTCCATGAGGCCAACATGTCGCAGACCCGAGGCGCCGATCTCGAGCAGTTCCGTCGAGGCCACGCGGAGCAGATGGGACGGTGGGCCGGAGCGTACCGGGTCCTCGAACGGCAGGCCTCCGAACGAAAGGGGCCCGCGAACCCCATGGTACAGTACCTTTCCGAGAACGCGGTGTCGTTCGAGTTCCTGAGAGCCCTCGAGCTCGGCGTGCGTCCTCGCCGAGCCGCCTGGACGATGCTGCGCCATGGTCCCGGTACGAAGCGGCGCGGAGTCTGGAGCGTGGCGTGGGTGTCGCTGCTCTCTCCGGCTGCCGGCCGGAGGGCCCTCTATCGGGCGAGCGAGCGGCGTTCCTCCGTTCAACCTCTTCCTCCGCCGGGGGGCGCTGCCCGGTGACCGACCCCGACGAGCCCGCGGCGACGGAGTCCGTCCACGCCGCCCTGCTCTACTGCGAGACCTGCGACGATCGAACGCCCCATCGGATCCTGCGCTGGGACCGCCGAGCCCGGGCGGGGGCAGCCTCCCGTGGGATCGCTCGATGTCGGGTCTGCCGCCTCACCCATGCCTTCGCCACCGACGTCGACCTGGTGCGGGAGATCGCGCTGATCCGATCCGATGGGCCGGTCTCCGAGCAGGTCCGGGTCGAGCTACCCCAGCGTCTCACCCTGCAGACGGGCCAGCGGCTTCCGGGCTCCGCCGAGCCGTGGCGCATCCTTCGGATCGATCGCTCCGACGGCCGATCGGTCCCGCGGGCCGAGGTGAGTCGGATCGCGACCGTGTGGACGGTGCCCGACCGCGGGACCCGGATCGCCGTGTCCATCGTGGAGGGGCGGAGGACTCGTCCCGCGCGCCTCCTTTCGCCGCCCGGGATCGAGTTCGAGGTCGGGGGCCGCGTCACGGTAGAAGGGCTCCGGCTCGAGATCGCGGCCCTCCGGGCCCGCGGAAGGACCTGGCATCACCCGGGCGCGAGATTCTCGGCGCGCGAGGTCGAGCGGATCTACGGCCGGCGGATCGTGAGGCCGCCCGCCGGCAGGAGCGACTGGAGGACCGAGCGGGAGAGGCCCAGCTCCTTCGCGAGCTCCACCTCCCGAGCGGCCCGGTCCCGGTCCTCTCCGGGCCGGAGGAGGACGCGTACGGTTCCCAGCGCGCGCACGGACTCCGGCGGTGCGGCCGTCCATCGCTCGGCGCCGTCGTAGTGGATCGTCCCGAGCGCGAGCTCGAGAGGCAGATCGCGGAGCACGTTCTTCGTGCCGTGGATGACCCAGGCGCCCTTCGGAACGAACTCACCGGTCGTCGCCTGCTTCGAGACCTGGTCCGGGGTGACCCAGAACGCCGAAGCGGACCCGAGCCCCGCGCGCCAGGCCTTCGAGAAGGCGACCGCCCACTGGGCGGCCTCTCGGAGCGAGGCGTCGGAGATCTCCACCCCGTCCTCGCGGCCCTTCACGATCACGGACGAGGCCCCCCTCAGGTCCGCGTGCAGGTACCGATCGCCGGGTTTCAGGTTCCGGCGCACGATGAGATCGTTCGAGGCGGCGTCCCGTCCGGCGATCACGATCGAGCGATCGGACGTGAGGAACCACCGATACCGCTCGAACCAGAAGGGTTTGCCGGCGGACCCGGCGACCGGCGTCCGACGAGCGGGCCGAGGGGAGGGCGCCGGCCGATCCCGGCGAGCCTCGGTCTCCGCAAGTGCGGCGGTCGCTCCGCGAAGCTTGGTGCCCAGCCGCTTCGCCTCCTCGAACAGCGCCTGGGCCGTCTCGCGCGGCGAGAGGTCCTTTCGCAGCGCGATCGCGCGCCCTCCGAGCGTGGCGGGAACGGCGTCGCGGGCCCCCGCCGTGCGGCTCGCGAGGATCTCCTCGGCCTCCGGGTAGTGGTCGAAGATCGCCTGGGCGTCCGCCTTCCGCTCCTCGATCTCGCGGGAGAGCGCGGCCACGGCGGCCCGCTGCTGGTCGATCTGGCGCTCGAGTTCTCGTCGCGCCGCCTCGGCCGCCTTCTCCTCCTCGCTGGGGCCCTCGGGGACCAGGCTCCGGAAGTACTCGAACGCCGCGGCGGAGAAGGTCGGCCGAGCCTCGTGTTCGACGCCCTCGGTTCCGTCCCACCGGCGGGAGGCGTACGGGGTCGCGTCGACGAGATCCCCCTCGATCCGGTAGAGGTGGCCGGCCGGGTGTTCTCCGACCTCGGTCAGCAGGCCCTGGACCGCCCCGAAGAGGCGCTCGGCCGTGTCGTGCGGGCGAACGGTGGGCGCCGCCTTCGGCTCGAGGCCGGCCCGGGCGATGAGCTCCTCTCCGACCGGCCCCCCGAACGAGAGTCGCGCGGCCACGGTCGACGCGAGGTCGGTCCGGGAGCGCGTCAACTCCGCCTCGATCGAGGCGGCCGTAGCGGCCCACGGGTCCGCCCGCTCGGGCGGTCGGCTGTACGGGGCTCCCGCCCGGACGACCCGGTGCGCCCAGCGACGCGGTGTCGCAACGGCCAGGATCTTGCCGTCCCGGGCGACGGTCAGGTTGCCGGTCCCGAACATCTCGAGCGCGACCAGCAGCTCGGCGGGCTCGTCAGTCCGGGCGAGGCCGAGCTCGAGATAGCGCTCTCCGCGGGGCTCCGTGACGGAACGCAGCGCCGCTCCGGCCAGGAGGCGACGCAGGTCGCGGGCGAACGGGGAGAGCTCCTCTGCGTGCGGCGGACCCTCCTCGACGAGGGCGGAGTACCGGCCGGGCACGAGAACGAGCTCGCGACGGCCGGCGGAAGCGGACCGGATAGTCAGCGACCAGCCGCCGTCGGCGAGGTCGAACGCCTTGTCGACGCGCGCGGGCCCGAGCGCCCGAAGTTCGCGGGCTACGGCGAGCGTATCGAGCGACGTGAACCGGTCCTTCGGCGACGGAGCTCCCGACATCGACCGCCTCCTGGGGCGCCCGGCCGGCGAGCGAGCGCGACCCATTAAGAGGTTGCCGGGCTCCTCGCCGCCGTGACCGCCGTCGTGCCGGCCGACGCCGCGGGCTGGCGGGCGCACGCTCGGGCGTTCGCCCTCGAGCGGGTCGTCCCCATCGCGTCGGAGATCGATCGAACGGACCGGGTCCCCGACGAGCTCCTGCGACCGATCGCCGACGCCGGATTCTTCGGCCTCGGGGTCCCACGGGCCTGGGACGGCTCGGCCGGGGACACCCGCTCGATCGCCGCGGTGCTGGAGGAGCTCTCCCGGGGCAGCGCGGCCGTCGGCGTGCTCCTCTCGGTCCACCTGGCGGTGTGCGCCCACCCGATCTTGGAGTGGGGCCGCGACGCGCAGCGCGAGCGGTTCCTGCGTCCGCTGGCCCGAGGCGAACGGGTCGGCGCGTTCGCCCTCACCGAGCCGGGCGCGGGGTCGGACACGGCGTCGCTCTCGACCCGGTACGCTCGGGAGGAGACTGGCTTCCGGCTCCGAGGGACGAAGATGTTCACGTCGAACGGCGTCACCGCGGGTACGATCCTCGTCTTCGCGACGCACGACCCCGCGCTGGGGCATCGGGGGATCTCGGCGTTCGTCGTGCCCCCGGGAACCCCCGGCTTTTCCGTCGCCCAGCGGATGGACAAGCTCGGGCTCCACGGCAGCGAGACCTGCGAGCTGGTGCTCGAGCAGGTGCCGCTGCCGCTCGACTGCCTGCTCGGTCCGGAGGGCAGCGGTCTCAAGGTGGCGCTCGGCGCGCTGACGGCCGGTCGCGTGGGGATCGCGAGCTGTGCGCTGGGGGTCGCCCAGAGCGCGTTCGAAGCGCTGCAGGAGGCGGCCCGTCGGGAGCCCGAGGACTGGAAACGCACGGCCGTGGCGGAGGCGTATGCCGAGCTGGCCGCCGCCCGGGCGCTCGTCGAGCGGGCGGCCGAGCGGAAGGACGCCGGCGCTCCCTACGCGCTGGAATCCTCGGTCGCCAAGCTGGCCGCATCGAAGGCGGCGGTCTCGATCGCGTCTCGGGGTCTCGACGTGGCGGGGGCCGAGGGGTCGCTCGCGGGCACGGCCGCCGAGCGCCTGTATCGGGATGCCCGGGTGTTCCCGATCGTCGAGGGCACCACCGAGATCCAGGAGCTCATCCTCGGCCGGCAACTCCTCGACCGGCCGGACTCGCCAAACGGTTAGTAACCGGTTCGGCTCCATCGGACGATGCCGCCCCGGAGCCCTCCGCGCCCGTCGGACGGGTCGGCCTCGAGACTCGTGCCCCTCTCGGAGACCCCTATCGACCCGGCGGTCGCCGAACTGCTCCGCTCCGACGGGATCGCGTCGCTCTACCCGCCCCAGGCGGCCGCCGCGGGGCCCGTGCTCGCCGGCGAGAGCGTCCTGCTCGCGTGCCCCACGGCGAGCGGGAAGTCGCTGGTCGCCTACCTCGCCCTCCTTCGCGCCGCCAAGGAAGGTCGCACCGGCCTCTACCTGGTTCCGCTCCGGGCGCTCGCGCATGAGAAGGCGGAGGAGCTGGAGCGCTTCGCTCCGCTCGGCCTCAAGGTCGGCCTGTCCATCGGCGATTTCGACGTACCCGCGGAGCGGCTCGAGAAGCTCGATGTCCTGGTGGCGACGAGCGAGAAGGCCGATGGGCTCCTTCGGCGCGGGAGCCCGTGGCTGGACCGGCTGGGAGTGGTCGTCGCCGACGAGGTTCACCTCTTGCGCGACCCGGACCGCGGTCCGACCTTGGAGGTGAGCCTGACCCGCCTGCGCCGGGCCTACCCCGACCTGCAGGTCGTCGCCCTGTCCGCCACGGTCGGGAACTCCGAGGAGGTGGCCGACTGGCTTAAGGCCCGCCACATCGCGAGCGATTTCCGGCCGGTGCCGCTCAAACTGGGCGTGTACTTTGACGGCCGGATCACCTTCACCGATCTCTCGAGCCGAGAGGTCGATCCTCCGGGCGAGGCGGTGCCCCGGCTGGTCCGTTCCGTGCTGCAGGAGGGGGGCCAGGCGCTCGTCTTCGTCAACAGCCGGAAGTCGAGCCAGCAGGTGGCGGAGGGGCTCGCCGCGACCGTGCGCGGACTGCTCGCGCCCGAGGAGCGGACCCGCGCCCGGGCGGCGGCCGAGGAGCTCGCGACCGTCTCCGACGAGGAGACCGAGGGAATCCGTCAGCTCTCACACCTGCTGCCGAGCGGGGTCGCCTTCCACAACGCGTCGCTCACCAACGCGGAGCGTCGGGTCGTGGAGCGCGCCTTCCTGGACCGTGGG
Source organism: Thermoplasmata archaeon (assembly GCA_030064695.1). Next base: position 1,629 of record JASHYV010000068.1, on the reverse strand, counting down.
CTGAAGGTGCTCGTGGCGACTCCGACGCTCGCCGCCGGGATCAACCTGCCGGCACGCCGCGTGATCGTGCGGGACACGACCCGCTACGACGACCGGCTGGGCCTGCAGGCGCCGATCCCGGCCCTCGAGATCCACCAGATGCTCGGTCGCGCCGGCCGGCCCCGCTTCGATACGGTGGGCGAGTCGCTGCTCGTGGCCCGGACGGAGGACGACGAGGAACGCCTCATGGACGGCTACTTGAGCGCCCCGCCCGAGCCCGTGGTCAGCCGCCTCGCCGCGGAGCCGGCGCTCCGGATGCACCTGCTCGCGCTGGTCGCGAGCGGCGCGGTCGCGAGCGATCGGGAGCTCGCCGCGTTCTTCGAGGCGACGTTCTACGGCCGGACGCTCCCCCTCTCTGAGCTCCACGCGAAGGTCGCCACGGTCCGGACGTTCCTCGAGGAGCACGACCTCCTGGAGCCGGGGACCGCGCTCCGCGCGACCCGGTTCGGCCGATTGACCAGCGATCTCTATCTCGATCCGCTGAGCGCGATCGTGATGCGCGATGTGCTTGAGCGGGCCCCGCTCGGCGTCGGACCGTTCCCGCTGCTCGCGGCGATCGCCGCGACCCCGGATCTGCCGCCGATGTTCCTTCGGCGCGGCGAGGAGGCCGACCTCCTCGCCCGATACACCGACGAGGCGGCGGAGCTGCTCGTGAAGCCCGAGGAGCCGCCGATGGATCTCGACCTCGACGGATTCCTCGCGACGCTGAAGACCGCGTCGGTCCTGGAGAGCTGGATCGGAGAGACCCCGATCCTCGAGCTCACCCAGCGCTACGGGCTCGGTGCGGGCGATCTGCGCTCGAAGGTCGAGGACGCGGAGTGGCTGTTGTTCGGCATGGGCCGGCTCGCGGCGACGTTCCAGCGACGGCTCGGCCGGGCGCTGGACGACCTGTCGTTCCGGATCCGGTACGGGGTCACGGAGGAGCTGCTCGATCTCGTTCGGCTCCGCGGCATCGGAAGGGTCCGGGCGCGGATGCTCTTCCGCGCCGGCTTCGCCGACCGTGAAGCGCTCCGCCAGGCTCCGATCGCGCGGATCGCGACCGCGCTCAGCTCGACCTCGCTGGCCGAGATGGTGGCGGCCCAGCTCAAGCATCCGGCCCGGACGGACCGGTCGGAAGAGTCGGTTCCGAGAGGCCCGCCGCCGGCGTCGGCACCGGCCAGCCGGCGGCGGCTCGAGGACTTCCCGTCGGAGTCGGGACCGTGATCCACTCGTCGACGGGCTGGAGCACCTTCAGCAGCGAGAGCGTCCCCCCGACGCCGCCCGGGCGGATCTCCCGACGGACGTAGCCGGCCTGCTCGAGCCGCACGATCCGGCGCCAGAGGGTCGTGGTCGGGAGCGGCCGAACGCCCTGTTCCTGGGCGAGGGTCGCCTCCCAGCGCCTCACGTCGCCGAGCCGCGCCGCGCGGCCGTGCGAGGCGACCTCGATCGCCCGCACCACGTGGCTCTCGACCGAGACCTCGAGCGGCCGTCGGGCCGGCCAGAGCCCGTGCGACTGCAACGCCGACCCGAGCAGTCGGCGACGGACGATCTCGAGCGCCCTCGAGGCTCCGCCGCCGTCCTCGATCGCCCGGTCGACCGCGGTGGCGACCA
>JASHYV010000067.1 GCA_030064695.1 Thermoplasmata archaeon | reverse complement strand
CGGCGGCCACCTTCTCGACACCGGGCTGGGCGGTCGTGCAGCAGGTCTACCAGGGCCTCGTGCAGTACAACGGATCGAGCTACACCACGTTCTCGGGCGTGCTCGCCTTCCAGAACTGGACGGTCGGGTACGAGTACAACCCGGCGGTCGGCCAGAACATCACGACCTACACCTTCCACCTGCGTCCCGGCGTGACCTTCTCGAACGGCGACCCGTACAACGCGTACGTCCAGTGGTACAGCTTCTATCGCAGCATGCTGCTCGAGCAGGGGCCGCTCTTCATTCTGGAGCAGAACTTCTTCTCGACGAACTTCAGCGCGTCGAACCCGCTCTCCTACTATTCCCCGCTCTCCGCGAGTCAGGCCGCCAACACGACACTCGTGAACGACCTCAACACCTGGAACTTCGACACCCCGACCTCCACCGAGATCGGGATGATGGAGACCGCGAACCAGTCGTTCCAGGTGATCAACTCCGAGACGATCCAGCTGAACCTGGGCTACGGCTACCTGGCCAGCAACTACACCTACCTGCTGGCCTCGATCTCGGCCCCCAACTCCTACGCGGTGGACCCGGTCGTGGTCGACGCGCACGGCGGCGTGGTCGAGGGCGACATCTCGAACGACTGGCTGGCCACCAACGCGGTCGGCACGGGCCAGTACACCCTCTCGAACTACAACGACGTCGTGGGCGGCGGCTACACGCTCACCCCGTGGGCCGGCTACTGGGGGAAGTCGTACGCCGCGGCGGAGCCCTGGAACGCGATGATCCAGCCGGCGAATACGACCGTCGACGTCTCCTTCCAGGAGGACGAGGACGTCACGATCAGCGACCTCGACACCGGCGCGGTCGCGACCGCCTCGTTCGCGTACCTGGGCCCGTCGGCGATCTCCGAGCTGCAGGGCAACGCCTGCCTCGACGTGCAGGTCCTGTCTACCGCCTACGGGGCCACGAGCGGCTCTTGGTGGATCTACCTCAACCAGAGCGTGTATCCGTTCAACAACCTCTCGGTGCGCGAGGCGATCGCGCACGCGATCAACTACCAGCAGATCATCTCGGAGGCGTTCGGAGGCTACGCGAGCCAGTGGGTCGGGCCCGTCCCGCCCTCCTACCCCGACTACAACCCCGGCAACCTGACGCCGTACCAGTACAACCTGACGCTCGCGAAGCAGGAGATCGCCAACTCCCCGTGCGCCGACAGCAAGTGCTCTGGCGACACGATCAAGTACGAGTACATCGACCTCGGGGACTGGGCGTCCGTCGGCACGTTGCTCGAGAACGACCTCTCGCAGATCGGGATCTCGATCGAGCCCTCGGAGATCGAGCTGACACAGCTCTATTCGCTCCAGACGCTCAACACGGACGGCGTCTGCACCAGCGCGACCGCCGCCTACGGCGGACCGTACTACATGGGCCAGGAGTTCTACACCTCCGACTACATCTCGCCGGACGACTGGACCCAGAACGACTTCGTCTCCGACGGGAGCGCGAACCAGTGCATGGCCGGTTACAACAGCGTCTCCCTCTCCTCGTACAACGCGAGCCTGGACGCCCTCGCCTACACGGCGGCGGCGACCCCCGACAACAACGCCACGAACAACGCGACGCTCGCGCAGGACTACGCCGCGATGACCCAGGCGATGTACGACAACTACTCGGAGATCTGGCTGGTGGTCCCGGCGGCCGTCACGGTCCAGTCGATCTACCTGCACGGGTACATCCAGAACCCGATGGCGAGCGCCGAGCCGTTCGCGCTGCTGTTCAACACGCAGTGGGTCAACTAGCCCGGGCGCTCACGACGCGCCGACCGACTGGAGCAGCTCCGAGGGGGCGATGTCCCGCACCTCCTCGGCCCGGTGGCAGGCGACGAGCCGGTCCGGGTCCCCGGGGTAGACCCGCAGCATCGGGTCCTCCACGCGGCATCGGTCGATGACGAACGGGCACCGGGCCGCGAACCGGCACCCCGGCTTGGGGTCGATGAGCGTCGGAACGTCCCCGCCGATCCGGTAGCGGGTGCGCCGACGCTTCACGTCGAGCGCCGGCACCGCCGCGATGAGCGCCTTCGTGTACGGATGGACCGGATGCTCGAGCACGCTCCGCATCGAGCCCAGCTCGACCAGCTGGCCCAGGTACATCACCGCCACCCGGTCGGCGACGTACCGGACGGCCGCCACGTTGTGCGTGATCAGGAGGTACGCCATCTTCCGCTCGCGCTGGAGGTCGACGAGCCGGTTCAGGATCTGCGCCTGCACGGCGACGTCGAGGGCGCTGGTGGGCTCGTCGAGCACGACCAGGCGCGGCGAGACGGAGAGCGCCCGGGCGAGCGAGATCCGCTGGCGGCCGCCGCCGGAGAACTCGTAGGCGTACTGGTCGAGGCAGTCCGGCGGCAGCCCGACCGACGGCAGGAGGTCCCGGACCCGGCGCCGCACGTCCTTCTTCGAGATCCCGCCCTGGGCCCGCAGCGGCTCGCCGGCGATCTGCCAGACCCGGAGGCGAGGGTCGAGCGACCCCACCGGGTCCTGGAAGACGACCTGGACGTTCCGGCGCCACTTTCGGAGCGCCGTGCCGGAGAGCTCGGTCACGTCCTCGCCCTCGAACCGGATGCGGCCGCCCGTGACCGAGTGGAGCCGGCAGACGAGCCAGCCGAGCGTCGTCTTCCCCGAGCCGGACTCGCCGATGAGGCCGAGGGTCTCCCCGGAGGCGACCGAGAGGCTCACGCCGTCGACGGCGTGGATCGCGCGGCCCGGGCTGCGGGCGAAGAACTCCGACATCGACCGCGAGAGCGGGAAGAACTTCTCGACCCGGTCGAGCTCGAGGAGCGGCGCGTCGGTCACGGCAGCTGGGCCACCTCGGCGGGAAAGTAGCAGGCGGAGCGGTGGGTCGCGGGCGCCGGACCGAAGCCGACCTCCGCGAGCGGCGGGTGCGGGTCCTTGGCGCAGACCGGCTGCGCGAGCGGGCAACGGGGCTGGAAGCGGCAGCCGGGCCTCAGGCGCGAGAGGTTCGGCACCGAGCCCGGGATCGTGTCGAGCGCGCGGTCCGACTTGGCCCGGTTCGGCGTCGCCCTAAGCAGCGCCTTCGTGTACGGGTGCCGCGGCGCGTCGAACACCTCGGCGACGGGACCGATCTCGACGAGCCGGCCCGCGTACATCACGCCCAAGAGGTCGACCGTCTCGGCGATCACCCCCAGGTCGTGGCTGATGAACAGCACGGCCGTGTGGACCTCGTCGATCAGCTCCTTCAGGAGCGTCAGCACTTGCGCCTGGATCGTGACGTCGAGCGCGCTCGTCGGCTCGTCGGCGACGAGCAGCGACGGCTTCTCGCAGAGCGCCATCGCGATCATGATCCGCTGGCGCATCCCGCCCGAGAGCTCGTGGGGGTAGAGGCCGAGCACGGTCTCGGGGTCGTTGATGCGGACGAGGCGCAGGTACTCGAGGACGTCCTCGCGGTACGTCACGAGGCGGCGGTGCTGGACCGCCTCCACCGCCGAGCCGCTGGGGACCACCGCGTTCGCGAGCGTCCCGCCCTTCGGGGGCGGGGGCGGCCTCGAGTAGTCGAACGGGTCGTCCCGGTCCGGGCGGAACATCGGGATGCGGCCGTCCTCCCGGAGGCGCCGGATCCGCACCGCCTCCGCGAGCTGGTCGTACACCCGGAACGCCGGGTTGAGGGAGTTGAGCGGCTCCTGGAAGATCATCGCGATTCCGGTGCCGCGGACCATCGGGAGCTTCCACCGCGGCACCTTCACCAAGTCGGTGCCCCGGAAGACGATCTTCCCGGACTCGATGCGGGCCGGGGGCTCCGGCAGGAGACGGGGGATCGCGTGGCCCAGCGTCGACTTCCCGCATCCGGTCTCCCCGACGATCCCGACGACCTGGCCGGGCCGGATCTCGAGCGAGACGTCGGTGAGCGCGTGGAACGTGCCGGCCCCGACGGTGTAGTTCACGGTGAGGTCCTCGACCGCGAGCACCGGCTCGGTCATGCGGGGGTCGGCACCTCCCCCGCGAGCTTCGCGTCGGGGTCCTCCGGCTGGGGCGGCGAGGGGGCGGCCGGGGGCTCGGGCTCGGTCGTCGACGGGCTCTGCGGCGTCGCGAGTGCGCGGCGCGTGCGCGGGTCGAGGACGTCCCGGAGCCCGTCGCCGAGCAGGCTGAACGCGAGCACGGTCAGGAAGATCGCGGCCCCCGGTCCGAAGACCAGCCACGGGTACGAGGCGATGGGCAGGATCTGCTGGTAGTACGACAGCATGCTGCCCCACTCCGGCGTCGTCGAGGGGTACGGGATCGCGTCGGCGACGAACGCGATCGTCGAGAAGACGACGAGCACGGTCCCGATGTCCATCGTGAGGTAGACGACGATCGGCTCGAGGATGTTCCGGATGACGTGCCGGAGGACGATCCTCCCCTCCGTCACCCCGGCGGCGCGCGCCGCCTGGATGTACGGGAGATGCTTCACGGCGAGCACCTCGCCGCGGACGAGACGCACGTAGTACGGCCACCACGTGAGCAGGACGGCGAGCACCGCCTGCCACGCCCCGCGGCCCAGCGAGATCGTGATCGCGAGCGCCAAGAGGAGGCTCGGGAACGCAAGGAAGACGTCGGTGACGCGGAGGATCACGACCGACGTCGCACCGCCGACCGTGCCGGGCTTGTCCCAGTACCCCGCCACGAGCCCGAGGACCCCCCCGATCACGATCGAGGCGCCGACGATCGCGAGCGCGATGCCGAGGTCGAGCGGCAGGGCGCGCATCACCTCGGAGTAGATGTCGAGGCCGATGTTGTCGGTCCCCAGCGGGTGCGCCCAGGACGGCGGCGCGTAGCTCTGGTTGCTGGTCTGGATCGGACCGTAGCGGACGAGCAGCCACGGGTCGATCACCATCACCGCGGCGAGGGAGCACAGGAGGGCGACCATCACGAAGCCGACGAAGGTGAGCGGGTTCGCCCGGAGGATCGCCCAGAAGAGCCGCAGGCTGTCGCGGATCCCCACGCCCTACCTCCACTCCACGCGCGGGTCGAGGACGCCGTAGAGGATGTCGGCGATCAGGTTCGCGACCACCACGCCCACCGCGAAGATCGCGACCACCGCGATCGCGCCGTCGAAGTTCGGGGCGGCTCCGTCGCCGCCCATCGCGTTGAACGCGTAGGCCCCGATCCCGGGCCAGGTGAACACCTCCTCGACGACGACGGTCCCGGAGAGCAGGCCGCCCGCCGTGATGCCGAGCACCGTGGTCGTGGTGATGAGGGAGTTCCGGAGCGCGTGCTTGTACATCACCCAGAACTCGGAGAGGCCCTTCATCCGCGCCGACTTCACGTAGTCGAGCGGCAGGACCTCGAGCATCGAGCTCCGGGTCATCCGGGTCGCGATGCCCATGTTGATGAACGCGAGCACGGACGCCGGCAGGATCAGGTGCTCGATCGCGTCGAGCGTGAAGCCCGGGTTGAGCGCGATGATCGCGTCGATCACCGACATGTGCGTGTACTGCGGGAACGGCGGCGTCGTCGAGTACTCCCCGTGCGAGGGGAGGCCGATCGCCGGCGCGATGAAGATCGCGGCCACCACCGCCCCCAGGTAGGTGGGGGTCGCCCAGCCCGAGAGGTAGAAGATGCGGACGAAGTGGTCGGCGAGCCGCCCGCTCGACTGGGCGGCGATGACGCCGAGGGGGATCCCGATGAAGATCATGAGGAAGAGCGACGCGAAGACGAGCTCGAGGGTCGCCGGGAGCGCGGCGGCGATCGTGGGGTAGACCGGCTGGGCGAACTGGGAGCTGCCCCAGTTGCCCTGCAGGAGGTTCACGAAGTAGTGCGAGAACTGCACGTAGAGCGGCTGGGCGAACTGCGCCTGGCAGTTGGCGAGCGTGGTCTTGTTGGCGTGCGGGTACCAGATCGAGCAGGGGTTGACGACGGTGACGTGGGTGAAGAAGAACGTGAGGAAGATGACCCCGATGAGGACCGGGACCAGCTGGACCAGGCGCTTCCCGATGAAGATCCCGAGGTCGCCTACGCTCCGGCCCATCGGGTAGCCCCCCTAACCGAGGGCCGGCGGACCCGCCGAACCACCCATCCCGCCGCGTTACGGAGTTCCCCTACTTATGCGCCTACGGCGGGCCGTTCCGCGACCCGGACGCCCGACTACGGCTGGTAGTCCCGGGGCAGCGTGCGCAGCTCCGCGAACGTCTCGTTCGCGACGGCCAGGAACCGCTCGATGTCCTTCTCCGTGTGCGCCGAGGAGAGGGTGATCCGCTCGTAGTTGTCGGGGTGGATGTAGATCCCCTTGTCCAGCAGCAGCTGGTGGTGCCGCAGGAACAGGTTCCAGTCGATCTGGAGCGACTCCCGGTAGTTCTGGATCTTCTTCCGGCGCGTGAAGAAGAACTGCAGCATCCCGTTCACCGACTGGACGAGCACCGAGATCTTCGCGTCGCGGCCGGCGGCCTCGAGCCCCGCGTGGAGCTTCTCGGTGAGGCGGTTGAAGCGGTTGTAGAGGTCCTCGCCGCCCTTCTGGAGGAGCTTCAAGTTCGCGAGCGAGCCGGCGAGCGAGAGGTTGTTCGCGAAGTACGTGCCGCCGAACGAGATCCGCCCCGGGGCGATCAGGTCCATGTACTCCGTCTTCCCCGACACCGCCGAGATCGGGACGCCCCCGCCGAGCGCCTTCGCCCAGCACGAGAGGTCCGGCTCGACGCCGAAGAGCTGCTGCGCGCCCCCCGGGGCCACCCGGAAGCCGGTGAACACCTCGTCGAAGATCACGAGGAGGTCGTTCTGGTGGGCGATCTCCACGAGCTTCTTCAGGTAGTCCGGCAGCGGCGGGATCACCCCCGCGTTCGCCATGATCGGCTCCAGGATCACGGCGGCAAGCCGGTCCCGGTACCGCTTCACCATCCGCTCGAACGAGGTCACCGAGTTGAACTGGGCGACCATGACGTAGTCGGTGACCCCCGGCGGGATCCCGGCGGAGTTCGGCAGCGGGCGGGGGAACTCGTCGAGTCCCGCGACGATCGGCGGCGCTTCCGCGCTGATCAGCGCGTAGTCGTGCTGCCCGTGGTAGTGGCCCTCGAACTTCAGGATCCCGTCCTTGCCTGTGACGGCGCGCGCGATCCGGATCGCGTTCATCGTCGCGTCCGACCCGTTCGAGCAGAACGCGACCTTCTCCGCGTTCGGGACCAGCTTGTGGAACAGCTTCGCGACCTCGATCTCGAGCTCCGTCGGCGCGGCGTAGTGGAGGCCGAGCTCCGCCTGCTCCTGGATCGCCTTCACCTGGGCGTCGGGAGCGTGCCCGTTGATGAGGCACCCGTAGCCCAGGTTGAAGTCGAGGTACTCGTTGTCGTCCTCGTCCCAGATCCGGGCCCCCTTCCCCTTCTTGATGAACGGCGGGCAGGGGTCGTACGAGGCGACCCGGATGAGCGAGCTCGAGGCGTTCGGGATGTACTTCTTGCCCTCCTCGAACAGCTTCGCGCTCTTCTTGAGCTTGGGAACGAGCCGGGCGATCGGGATCGGGAGCGGCGCCGGCTCCTCGGCCGGCGGCTCGGCCGGAGCCTCCTTCTTCGCTTCCTTGGACGCGGGCTCGGGGACCGCGTCGGGGTTCGGGGCCGCCGGCTGGACCGCCGTGTCCGGAAGGCTCGCGCGGCGCCCGTCTATGGGGTCGTGCGGAGGACGGGCGATGCGCTCCTCCCGGGGCGGGAGTTCGAGCAGCGGGGCGGGTTCCAGGTCCGCCATAGAGCACGCATCGCGGCGGGTCGCGGAGCCCGAGTGGCCTATAAATAAATGGCCTGAGAAGAGAAGTTGTGATTCAGTACATATATCGTACTATGCGGGTTCGCTGATGTAGCATTCTTCGCGTATTATCCGCAAAAAACCCCCGTTCGTAGCCGCTCTGAATACGTCCGAACCGCGAAATCAGCCACTTGGAGCCGCCTTTCGCTCGGTCCGGGCGACGGGGAGCGGGTTTTCCGGGGGGACGATGGCGGTGGCGATCCCGCGCTTCGTGAGGGCCGCGCGGAACGCCGCCGCCGGCACGCACCGCTCGGGCGGGAGGACGCCGCGTTCGGGGATCGCCCCCTGGGCGATGAGCTCGGCGCCGATCGCGCCCGCGACCCCCACCGCGTACTCGGTGGCGGTGAGCTGCCAGTCCGGCCGCGGCGGGAAGCGCGCGATCGCATGCCGTTCGACCGGCGCGCCGTGCTTCGACCCGGTGACCTCGATGTCGCAGACCTCCCAGTCGTCGATGGCGACGCCGGTCGGGATGCCGAGCAGCTTCTCGCGCTTCAGCAACGCGAGCGTGAAGTCGCGGGGCACGACCGGAGCGCCCTTCACGTCGACCGGGCGGTCCGAGGCCAGCCCGAGGAGCGCCATCGTGCGCAGCACCTCGATGCCCGGCCCGCCCTCCTTCCACTCGCAGTTCCGGATCCCCTTGTCCCGAAGGCTCTCCGGGAGCGTGGCGGGCTCGGAGTGCAGCGTCCGATAGACGCGGGTGCGCCCGACGGGCGGAGCGAACTCGAACTCCTCCGCCCCGCTCATCGCGGGCTCCTCGCGGTAGCCGCCGTCGCGGAACACCTGGGCCGGTAGCACCATCTCGTCGAGGAAGGTGCTCGGCGACCAGGTGAAGGAGATCTCCGGGCCCCCGACCGTGAAGTCCTTCCACCCGTCGCGGACGATCACCGAGTCGACCCGGTCGAGGTCCCGGCACGCCTCCATCGCGAGCACGTTCGAGACCCCGGGCACCTGGCCCAACCCCGGGATCGCGAGTACGCCCGCGGAGCGGAAGGCCGCGTCCATCGCGAGCTGGCGGCGCGTCATGTGGAAGAGCCCCCCGAAATCGAGCACGGAGACCTTCGCCTCGAGGGCGGCCTCCATCACGGTGAGGTTGAACTGGTACTGGACGGCGTTCACGCAGGCGTCCGCGCCCCGCAGGAGCGCCACGAGCCGGCCCCGGTCCCGCACGTCGAGCGGTTCGAATCGGGCGCGCGCCCCGGCCGCGCGGGCCGCCGACTCGCCGAGCTCACGGTCGAGGTCGGCCGCGACGACCTCGTCGAAGACCCCTCCGGTCGCCAGGTCGCGAACCGTGCACCGGCCGGTGAGTCCACCGCCTCCGAGCACGACCGCGCGCATCGACCGCCCTCGGCCCTCGCGAGGGCTCACCGATTATGAGGGTTTGGTCGAGGCGCCCGGGGGGCTGCCGCCGGAGCGCGTCGAACGGCGACGCTTCGGCGCGGGCGAAGGGGATTCGGGGGCGCTTGGAGCGGAGGTCGCGGCCGGTGCGCTCTCTGCGGCCGGACGCTCGAACAGGTCCCGGAACGTCTCGAAATAGCGGAGGAACGGGTCGGCGCGCCGGCGGTCCTCGAGCTCGCCGAGGGCGATCTCGAGCTGCGCCTTCGACTTGGGGTCCCCTCCGGCGGCCCGTACGAGGTAGACGCAGAGCACCTGGTAGTGGGGCAGCACGAACGCGTCCGGCCGGGGCGTGCTCATATCGCCCTTGCGGGGCCGGTAGATCCGCTCGACCGGCACCTGACCCGCCACTGCCTTCCGGTGCGAGAACCCGAAGTACCGCCCCGGGCCGAGGACGCGGGTCACCTCGCGCAGATTGCGGTCCAGCGCGTTCGTGAGCCGGTCGCACTCGTGCCAGCACCAGAGCCCGAAGCCGTAGTCGCCCTCTTGGTACGCCGCCCAGGCCCTCCCGTACAGCTCGCGCTCGCGCTCCTCTTCGGGGAGCTCGGGGTCGAGCGCGGCCTTCCAGTCCGAGATCAGCAGATCGACGCGCATCGATGGGGAGAACTCCTTCATCGCGGGCACGTCGGTCGGACCGGGCACGGCGCGCGGGACCCGGGTCGGGTTTACACCCTTTACGCTCGGGTCGCTGGATCCGCCGGAGCGACGCGGCGACCCCCCACCCAGGTCTGCATCACCCCGGCGGCGCCGACCTCGATCGCGTCCTCCAGCGTGCGCGACCGGAGCAGCACGAGGTCTGCGGGAGCGCCTTCCTCGAGCGTGCCTCGGGGCGCCTCGCCGAGCGCGAGCCCGGCGTGCATCCCGTAGATGCGGAACGCCGTCTCCGGGCTCAGCGCCTCCTCCGGGGTCGGGTTCGCGCTGC
>JASHYV010000066.1 GCA_030064695.1 Thermoplasmata archaeon | reverse complement strand
GGCAGGTAGGAGAGGAGGCGCCGCGCGAGCTGGAGCGCGTCGCGGTCGGAGGCGGCGGTGAAGTGCGACACGCCGGAGAGCTCGGCATGGGCGTCGGCCCCGCCGAGCGCCTCCATGGTGACCTCCTCGCCGGTCACCGCGCGGACCACGTCGGGGCCGGTGATGAACATCTGACCGGTGCCCTCCGACATGATCACGAAGTCGGTGATCGCCGGCGAGTAGACGGCCCCGCCCGCGCACGGGCCGAGAATGAGCGACAGCTGAGGAACGACGCCCGAGAGCAGGACGTTCCGGAAGAACACCTCGCCGTACCCGCCGAGGCTCATCACGCCCTCCTGGATCCGGGCGCCGCCCGAATCGTCGAGACCGACGATCGGGACCCCGGCCTTGCGGGCGGTTTCCATGATCTTCACGATCTTCATCGCGTGCGCTTCGCCGAGCGCGCCGCCGAAGACGGTCGCGTCCTGCGCGAACGCGACGACGGGACGACCGTCGACCTCGCCCCAACCGGTGACGACCCCGTCGCCCGGGATCCTTCGCTCCTGGAGCCCGAACGTGTCGACCCGATGGACGACGAAGGGATCGATCTCAGTGAAGGTGTCCGGGTCGAAGAACTCCTCGAGCCGTTCTCGGGCGGTGAGCTTGCCGGCCTTGCGATGCTTCTCGACGCGCTCGGCGCCGCCGCCCTCCCGTGCCTTCTTCTTGAGGTGGGTCCAGCGGTCGAACGCCTCGCTCATGCCGCCTCCGCGACGCGGAGGTCGCCCGCCCTTATGGACCGGAGGTCCGAGCCGTGCTCCACGAGCAGCGCCCCGTCCAGCGCCAGCCCCCGAATGATCCCTTGGGGCACCCCGTCGACGACGGCGGTGCGCCCGATCCCGTAGAGCGCCGTCCGGCACTCCGCGAGCACCCGCTCACCGCTCGCCGAGTCCATCACGTCGTGCGACGCCTGCAGCGCCACACCGACCACGATCTCCTCCACTTCGGCGATCGGGGGAGGCGACGGGCTGTATTCGGACAGCGTGGCCACGGTCGATCTCAGCTCGGCCGGGATCCGGTCGGGATTCGGGGCAACATTGACGCCGATCCCTGCCACCACCGCAGAGCGGCCGTGGGGCGACGGAACCCGGTCGAGCAGAATGCCGGAGAGCTTGCGCCCTGGTCGGGCCGGATCGGTGGTGAGGAGATCGTTGGGCCACTTGACCCGCAGCGGCACCCGGTATCGGTCGGAGAGCGCGCCCGATAGGCGAGCGCCGAGGAGAAGCGCGAGAAGTCCGGAGGGAGAATCGGAGGACCGGAGCACGATCGACAGGTACAGGCTCCCCGGCGGCGAGGCCCACGTGTGGTCGAGCCGTCCCCGCCCGGCCGTCTGGGTCCGGGCGACGACCCGTGTGCCCTCCTCCGCTCCGCCGCGCGCCAGTTCGATCGCGCGGTCCTGCGTCGATCCGATCTCGTCGTAGAACTCGCGGGGGCCCACGGTGGTGCCTCTCCTGGCGCGCCGAGGGGCGGTGCCGCTTAACGATTTGGAGGCGAGACGTCTCGTTCGGCGGACGCCGAACCGGTCGAGCGGTCTCGCGGCGACCTTATCCGACCGGCCGGGTGCCCCCGTGCGCATGGGCGAAGTCGAGGACGCGCTCCGCCACGCGGCGGTCGACTTCGAGCCGGAGATCCAGCGCCGGCTCACCGGATTTCTGGGCGGATTCATCCGGGCCTACCTGCCTCAGGCCTGGGTTTTCAAGACCGACGTCGAGACCGTGACCCTGCGGGTCGACTCGGCCGGGAAGGTGAAGGTCGATGCCGGTGTGGAGCCCAAGCCGGACGTCACCGTCGAGATCCCCTGGAAGCGGCTCCGCGTGGCGCTGACGAAGCGGTCGAAGGAAGCGGTTCCTCCCGGACCTCTCACGGTCACGCCGCACACGGCGAAGGGGAAGGCTGCCTTCGACTACCTTCGGAGCCGCCTCGGACTCTGACGCGGCCGCGGTCTCGGCGGCCCCGGAGCGGGACTACCGGAGCGCGCGGAGCCGCTGGACCATCTTCACGACGGCCCGTACGGCGCTCGCCGCGTTCTCGATCCGGTCCTGCGCCTGGAGTCGGGTCTCGCCCGGACCCGAGATGCCGAGGCCGAGCGGCTTACCGAACTCGACCGAGAGATCGGTGAGCTTCCGCGCCGCCTGGTTCATCACGACCTCGTCGTGCTGCGTCTCTCCCTCGATCACCGCGCCCAGCGCGACGACCGCGTCGACGTCGGCCCGCCCGAAGAGCGCCTTCACCGCGAGCGGCATGTCGTAGACGCCCGGCGTCTTCAAGACCGGCCCGGGCGTCGCGCCCAGGAACTCGATCTCCTCCTTCGCGCGCTCCAGCATGAGGAGCGTCACGTCGAAGTTGTACTCGCTCGCCACGATCGCCACTCGGACCCCGTCCCCGCTCTTCGCTGCCCTTGGCATGGTGTTCTTCTCCTCTGGTTACGTGTGGATCGTCAGCGGCTCCGCCGCACCGGGCCCGCGTCCGCGAACCCCTGGCGGAGACCCTCGCCCGCGTGGCGCTCAAGGTCGCGCGGTCGGAACAGGAGGGCATAGGCGTTGAGCGCGTGCTCTTCGGCCCGGCGCCGCCCGAGCGTCTCCAGTTCCACCGCGCTCGTTGCCTCGCCCTCGTGGACGAAGCACTCGAGGATCGGCTTCGCGGCGAGCACCTGGGTCATCATGAGCCCGAACGAGGCGGTCTGGGCGGAGGATCGGTCCAGCTCCGCCGGGCCGGGCATCCCGAGCGCGAGGCAGAGGTCGACGTGGTCCTCGAGGAACAGCTGGCGGCAGGCGACCGGGAGGTCCTTGATGCCGGGGACGGTCCGGCGCACGATCTTGAAGCCCGTCCCGCGCGCCTCCAGCGCGCGGACCGCGTAGCGGGCGAGGTCGACCCGGGCGAACGTCGTGTCCGCGACGCCGATCTTCTTCACGGTGCCGCCTCCGTCGAGCGGCGGGCCCGCTCCAGGATCCGCTCGACGATACGTCGCGTCGCGAGCTCGTCGTGCGGGTACGCCCCGATCCGGACGACCTTCACCGGCACGCCGCGACGGGCGCACTCGCGCTCGACCTCGGCCTCGTTGAAGATCTGGTCGTGCCCGAGCGCGATGATCGACGGCTGCTCGCGCACGACCGTCTCGTAGATGTCCGTAGTCGAGCCGAGCACGGCGCGGTCGACGGGCTTCAGCGCCTCGACCATCTCGCGCCGGATGTTCTCGGGCGTGTACGGGTCGTGCTTCAGGCGCCGCGCGGTCTGGTCGCGCGCCACGACGACGACGAGCTCGTCGCCGAGGGCGCGGGCCTCGCGGAGGAAGTAGACGTGGCCGGGATGCAGGAGGTCGAAGACCCCCGTCGCCATCACGCGGACGACCATGCCCGCCACGCCTCGATGAGTTGGCGCCCCTCGAGGAACTCGAAGCCGTGGTCCTCCGCGTAACGTCGGGCGGCGGCGGGATCCCGGGGACCTCCCGAGTCCCCGAGCATCTCGCAGACCGTCACCGACTCGCTGAGCCCACCCATCCGGGCGAGCGAGATGACGAGTTCCGTATGACCCTTCCGCTCGCCGAGGAGACCGGGGGCCGCGTAGAGGATCGGCAGGTGGCCCGGCGAGCTGAACTCCCCGACGAACCGGGCCCGGAGTTCGTCGTCCGGGAGGAGGGGGCCGTCCCGCGCGAGCTCACCGACCGCGCGGATCGCCGCCGCCCGGTCCCGGTCCGGAATACCGGTGTAGTTCGAGCGGTGGTGCAGATAGACCCCGAACGGGCTGCGCGAGTCGTACCGGAGCCGCTCGATCCTGAGACCGGCGAGCGTCGGGAACCGCGCCGAGGAGAGGTCCAGCATCTCCGAGTAGAACGGAAGGCCGAGTCGCTGTCGCAGCTCGTCCGAGATCGCGGCGCAGATGTAGCCGCCCGCGTCGCGGCGGAGGAGGCGCACGAGCTCCGGCGACGCCCGCTCGGAGAGGATGGAAAGGTCGGTCTCCCCCTCCCGGTCCTCCGCGTCGAAGACGAGGATCGGCTCTCCTCGCGCGAGCGCGCGCACCGCCCGGTCGATCGGGGCGGGCAGGGTCCGGGACGTCTCCACCGCGAGCACGCACGGAGGAGCGGAGCGGGGAATTTAACGAAGGCGTAACTACTCAAAAAAGGGTTGAAGACCCGAAGGGGGAGGAAACGATCGCGAGCGTGCCAGCGACACGGTGCACGACCCGGAGGCGTCCCCGAAGGGAGGCGCTCCTAGGAGGTGATCCATCTGCAGGTTCCCCTACAGATACCTTGTTACGACTTAGTCCCCCTTGCTGAACCGAAGTTCGAGCGACCCAAATGAGTCACCCTCACTCCGACCCAACTCGGATGACTTGACGGGCGGTGTGTGCAAAGAGCAGGGGCACATTCACCGCGGGATGTTGACCCGCGATTACTACGGAATCCATTTTCATGAGGGCGAGTTACAGCCCTCGATCCAGACTACGATGGGGTTTCAGGATTGCCTTCCCCTTTCGGGGTCGGATCCCATTGTCCCCACCTTTGTAGCGCGCGTGTTGCCCGGGAGATTCGGGGCATACGGA
>JASHYV010000065.1 GCA_030064695.1 Thermoplasmata archaeon | reverse complement strand
CTGCAGCGCTCGATCCGGTACCACCGGCCCCGGGCGCCGTTCTGCGGCATCGGGCACTGCACCGGGTGCCTCCTGCGGGTGAACGGTCGCCCGAACGTGCGGGCCTGCCGGTACGTGCCGCGGGAGGGCGACGTCGCGCTCTCCGAGAACGCGTGGCCCTCGGTGCGACTCGATCTGCTCGGCGTCCTGGACGTCCTGTTTCCCGGCGGCATCGACACGCTGCGCGGGTTCCGGCGGCCGGCGTTCGCGACGCGGGCGTACCAGGGCGTCGTGCGGCGGCTCGCGGGCTACGGGCGAGCTCCCGACCCCTCGGCCCCGATCGAGCGCTCTCCCCCCGAGACCCGGGACGTCGACGTCCTCGTGGTCGGGGGTGGCGCGAGCGGCCGGGCGGCCGCCCAACGGACTGTGGCCGCCGGGAGGCGCACTGTGCTGCTCGATCGGGGCCTCGTCGCCGAGCCCGTGCCGGGCGCGGAGGTCCTCGCGGCCACGACGGTGGCGTTCCTCCCGCCGCCGGTCCGGGGGCGGTTCACCGCGTTCGCCGTCACCGAGCCCGCGCGGGCGCTCACCGTGACCGCGAGCTCGGTCGTCGTGGCCACCGGCACGTACGACGCCGCGTTGCTCTTCGGGGGCAACGAGCGCCCCGGCGTGGTGACCGCCGACGCGGTCTTCCATCTCGCTCCCCCCGAGTCGCCCGGCCCGTTCCGGCGCGCGATCGTCTTCGGCGGCGGCGATCGCGCCCGCGAGGTCGTGGAGCGGCTCGATGGAGCGGTCACGGCCGTCGTCGCCCCGGGACCGATCCAGCCGGATCTCGTCGAGGCGGCCTCCGAGCGCGGGATCCCGCTCTATCCCCGCACGCTCGTGCGGGCGACGAACGGACGCCGTCGCCTGCGTTCGGTCGAGCTCGCAGGGCGGGGGGGCGGCCACCGATTCTCGCTCGGGGCGGACTCCCTGGTGCTCGCGCACCGGCGCCTGCCGCACAACCAGCTGTTCTTCCAGGCGGGCGCCCGGATGGCGTGGCGGGGCGGACCCGGCGCCTACTTCCCGGTGCTGGACGACGGCGGGGCCACGTCGATGCCCCAGCTGTTTGGGGTCGGTCCGGCGGGCGGATACGTCCGGGAGTTCTCCGCCGACAGCGGTCGCCGCGCGGCGGACGCCCTCGTCGGCGCGGCGCCGCCCGGCCCGGCGCTGCCCCTCGAGCCCGCCGAGGTCCTGCACGAACTCGACGGGTACTATCGCGAGCTCCTGGGCGGGCCGCGGGCCGGTCGCTGGGTCGCCTGCCCCTGCGAGGACGTGCTGTTCGACGAGCTCTGGGACGCGCACCGACGCGGCTACCGCGGCCTCGAGGTGGTGAAGCGCTACTCCGGCGTCGGCACCGGGCTCTGCCAGGGTCGCTACTGCCTCCCGGACGCCGTGCTCCTCCTGTCGATCCTCGAGGGCCGGCCGCCGCCCGACGTCGGGTACGTGACGCAGCGTCCCCCCGTCGTGCCGGTGCCGCTCTCCGCGCTCGCCGAAGCGCCGCCCGCCCCGGAGGTGCCGACGTGACCGACCTCGCCCGGACGGAGTACCGAACCGTGGTGGTCGGGGCCGGGATCCTGGGGCTCTTCACCGCGTACCGGCTCGCGCGCGCTGGGGCGGGACCGGTCCTGGTCGTCGACCGGGGCTTCCTCTCCGCCGGCGCCTCGGGGCGGAACGGCGGCGGCGTCCGTCAGCAGTGGGAGACCGCCGCGACGATCCGGCTCGCCCGCGAGTCGGTCGCCGCCTACCGCGCGTTCGGGCGCGAGTTCGGGATCAACCTCTGGTTCCGCCAGTCGGGATACCTGTTCCTCGCCGAGTCGGAGCCCGAGCTCGCCCGCTTGACGTCCGTGCACGACGTCGTGGTCCGCGAGGGGTTGCCGTCCCAAGTGGTGGGGCCGGATCGGATCGCGGCCCTCGTCGAGGGGATCGCCCCGAACGCGGCGATCGGAGGCACGTACCTCGCGACCGACGGGGTCCTCTACCCGTTCCCGGCGATCTGGGGCGTCTACGAGGCCGCCCGCGCGCTCGGCGTCGAGGTGGCGCTCGGCGTGACGGTGACCGGCGTGGAGCGCGCCGGAGGGCGGGTCTCGGGGGTCGCCACCTCCGCCGGACCGGTCGCGACGCCGCACGTGGTGAACGCCGCCGGCGGCTGGTCCGGGGACGTCTCGAGGTCGGCCGGCTTGGACGTCCCGAACGTCGCCACGCGGCACGAGATCCTCGCCACCGAGCCGATGAAGCCGTTCCTGGACCCGATGGTCGTGCGGGTCTCGGACGGCCTCTACGTCAGCCAGACGATGCGCGGCGAGCTCGTGGGCGGGCTCACCGTCGCGCACCCCACCGGCACCGGCGCGGGCGTCCCGACGTCGCTCGACTTCCTGGGCCGCATGGCGCGCGCGCTCTCCACCCTGATCCCCCGGCTCCGGTCGCTCGGCGTGCTCCGCGCCTGGTCCGGCTTCTACGACGACACGCCGGACGGCTTCCCGGTGATCGGCGAGGACCCGAGGCTGCCGGGCTTCCACCACGCGAACGGCTTCGGCGGGCACGGCTTCATGCTGGCCCCTGCGACCAGCCGGCGCGTCGCAGCGTCGGTGCTCGGGGAGAAGAGCGACCTCGACCCGGCGCAGTTCTCCCCGGCCCGGTTCTCGGGGCCCTCGAACGGCACCCGGGAGCGCCTGCAGCTCGGCTGACGCGGCCGCGCTAGCCGCTTTTCCCCCGCCGGACGGTGCTTCGGAGCGTGAACGCGCCGTTCCCGTGGGAGCCGTTCCCTCCCGAGCAACCGGGACCGGGCGGGCCGGATCCGATCCACGCGACCGCCTTCCGGGCGGCGGTCACCGCCGCGGACGCCTTCCGGTCCGTCCGGCTCGCGCTCCGCCGGGAGTCCGGCACGCTCCGGATCGGGAACCGGTTCGTCGCCGACGGCCGGTACCGGCAGGTCGCCTTCCTCGCGATCGGCCGCGCGGCGAACGCGATGGCGCTCGCGGCCCTCGCGACGATCGGGGACCGGCTGACCCAGGGGTTCGTCGCCGGGCCGGACCCGGTCGACCCGCATCTTCCGTTCCAGGGCGCGCAGGTGCCGGCGGGGTGGCCGGGCACCGACCGCGCCGAGCCGGTGGTCCAGGCCGCCCTCGAGATCGCAGAGGGGCTCTCGGAGCAGGACCTCCTGCTCGTGCTGCTCTCGCCGGGCGCCTTGCGGGCGCTCGCGGGTCCGCCGCCGGGCCTCGATCCGGCCGCGTTCGCGGGATTCCTCGCCGACGTCCACCGGCGCGGGGCGACCGGCCGGGAGGTCGACCGTCTCGCTCGGGTCCTCGGGACCGGCGCGGTGGGGGGACGCCTCGCGGCGGCGGTCCGGTCCGCCGACACGGCGACCCTCGTGGTCGATCGCGGGGACGGGGCGACCGGCGTCGGCGGGGGTCCGATGCGGCCGGTCACGTCGTCCGAGCGTACCGAGGCGCGCGCCGTGCTCGAGCGGGTCGGCCTCGAGACCACGCTGCCGCTCCCGACCCGGGATCTCCTGCGGCCCGACTCGGCCTCGCCGCTCTCCGGCGCGGCCGGAGAGCGGAGGCCGGTGGTCGTCGCGAGCCCGGGGGACGCGCTGCGCGCCGCGGCGGACGCGGTCTTCGACAAGGGCTGGACGAGCCGGCTCGCCTTCCTCGAGGTCCGGGAGTCGCCCGCGTCGGCGGCCGCGACGTTCGTCGGCCGCGCGGAGACGCTGGTCGCCGGCGAGGGGCTCTCGGCCTCGAGCCGCACGAAGGGGGTGGGCTCGTTCGCGATGCTGACCCTGGGGTTGCCGGAGGGGGTCGACGAGGGCCCCGGGCTCGCGGAGTTCCTGACCGCGGCCCGGGGCCAGCTGCGCCGGCGCGAGATGAGCGTGGGACTGTTCCGGACCGCCGGGGTCCAGGGTTCACCGGAGTTCCCGGCCGGCGCGGTCGTGGGCGCCGCGACGAACCCCGACGCCGTCACCCGGCCCGGGCCGGCCCGGTCGATCGCGATGGCGACGGGGATCACCGACGTGGGGCTGCTCGCCGTGGCGCTCGCCCCGACGCCGGCGAAGTCGCGCTAGGGGCCGGGGGAGCCGCCCTCGCGCCCCTCGAAGTGCCGCTTCAACGCCATGTACTCCCCGAAGGAGATCTGCCGGCGGGCGCGGACCGCGCCGGCCTGCTTCAGCGACGTGATCTGGTACTCCTGGAGCAGCTCGGCGACGGGCCGCGTCGGCTCGCTGGGCCGGTCGACCGTCGCCGGCAGGGCCGCGAGCGGCCGGTCCGTGGGGACCGCCACCGGAGTGGGCACGACCGGAGGGGAAACCGGCGCGGCCCCCCCGTTCGCGAGGTACTGCGCGAGCCGGGCGTGCTCGCCCGACGTGATCTCCCCCTCGTCGCGCAGGAGGTCGATCAGCTCGCGCTGTCGCGGTCGGTACGCGTTCACCAGCTCGGTGAGCTCCCGGTCCGGTCGGGCGGCCGGCAGGGCGGCGAGCGGCAGGCCGACGAGCGCCTCCAGATCGGCCTTCAGGTCCTCGAGCGTCTTCGCGAGATCGCTCGGGTTCGGCGGCTCCTGTCCCACGAGGTCGAAGCGCGCGGTGAGGCGCGCGACTCCGCCGTCCGGGCCGAGCGGCCGCTCGACGGTGAGCTCGATCTCGCGGGGTTTGCGGGCCACGGGCGGGAACGGGCTCTCCCCGACAAAAGGTACTCCCGACCGGCGCGCGGTGACGCGCGGGCCGGGAGCCGCTCACGCTAACCCGAGTTCACCTACTTTCACACGGTAACTATAAGAGCCCTCGTGGCCTTTCGTCGTTCGGAGGTCGTCGATGGACAGCGAACGCGCGCGCCGGAGTGCCGGGACCGGCGCCGACAGCTGCGAGAGCGCCGAGGGCCGAACGCTCTGCCCGGTGCTCGCCGCCGTGGGCGTGATCGGCACGGAGTGGCGTCTCGCGATCGTCCACCGGCTCCTGAACGGCCCGCAGCGGTTCAGCGAGATCCTGAAGTCGAATCCGCGGCTCAACGCGAAGACGCTGAGCGCGACCTTGAAGTTCCTCGAGGGCCAGGGCGTCGTGCAGCGCACGGTCGTCTCGACGCGCCCGTTCTCCGTGGTATATTCGCTGACCGAGATGGGCTTGGGCCTCGCCCCGGCGGCACGCGAGCTCCGAGCGTGGGGCGAGCGCTGGCTCCTCCCTCGCCAGCACGCGACCCAGCGGGCCGCGAACGCGGCCCGCCGGCCGCCGGCAATCCAGGGCGAGCTGCCGCGGATCCACCTCGCGGACTCCGAGGTCCCGCACGCCCGGTAGGCGGAACGGCCCCCGGGAGGGGCGTTCCGCGACCCCCCGTTCCGCGGCTCAAATACGCCGGAACGGGTCGTTCTCTCGCAACCACCCCGGAAGGATTCGTCCATATCGCCCAAGGGGGCCGCACCGCCCCGGCGTGCGACGAATCCTTCTACACTTCTATTCTCGACAGCGTTCACCGTTCAGCGGAGCCGCCGTCTCGACCTGGAGGTCGGCCCGTGGGGCTCCGCGATATGCCCGTCTCGCCGTCGGCCCTCCGGTCCGCCTCCGCGTGCCCCGCTCCCTGGGGTTCCCGGATCCCGACCTTCCCCGACCGCGAGCGTACCGCCCCGACGGTCGTTGCCGTCGCGCCGGCCCGC
>JASHYV010000064.1 GCA_030064695.1 Thermoplasmata archaeon | reverse complement strand
CGTCCCAGCGCGCGAGCTCGAGCGCCCGCGCGAAGCCCACGACGGTCGCCGCGCCGCCGCTGCGGGCGAGGCTGAGCCGCCCCAGCCCGATCGGGTCTCGGACGACCACGTCCGCGTCCCGGCGGACCCGACGGCCCGCCGCGGTCGCGAACTCCGCGGGCTCGACGGCCGCTCCGGGGCGGCGGAGCGGGAGGTCGATGGCCAGCGACGGCAGCGCGGGGTCGGCGGGCTCGGAGGCGGGCGCCGACGGGTGGAGGACCCGCACGCTCACGGATCGATCGGCCAGTCCGCCCGCCAGCGACCACGCGGAGGCCGCCGGGTCGTACGGGTCGGAGGAGTAGGGGCCGGGCGCCAGCACGTCGATCGTCCGCGGCGCCATCGCCCCACCGGGCGAGGGAGGGCCGAAAAACGTTCCGCTCGAATGGGCGGCTAGGCCGCGGGGATGCCGAGGCGGGCGCCGAACGACCGGCCCCCGAGATCCGGGACCGGCCCGGCGCCCATCCCCTCGAGGATCGTGGGCGCGACGTCCAGCAGGCTCAGCGCCTCGTCCACCTGACCGGGACGCACGCCCTCGCCCGCGGCGATCAGGATGCCGTTCATCCGGTGCGTGCCGGTCCCGTAGAAGAACTCGGGGCGCTCCCGGATGAGCGGCTTCGGGTACCGGAAGTCCATCCAGGGTTCCGTCCGCATGCCGTCGACCCGGATCAGCAGCGACGGCGCCCGGTCGAGGTTGTGGCCCCGGTAGATCTCGCGGGGGTCGAACACCTCCATCCGCGCCTCGGGGTAGGCCAGCAGGCGACGCTTCAGATCGGCGAGCACCGCCTCCCGGCGCTCCGGCGTCAGGTCCGGGTTCTGGGCGTTGAGATAGATCCCCTCGGGCACGGGATACGAGTAGGCGATCGTGCGTCGCCAGTCGATCTTGGGCGCCATCTCCTCGAAGGAGGTCGCTCCGCCTACGATCTTCGCGATCCGGGAGCGTCGACGGCTCGAGAACCATCCGGCGATCGGGGGCCCCAGCTTCCGCCCGATGGCGTAGCGCTGGGAAGCCAGGATGCCCCGGGCGATCAGGTTCCGGGTGCCCAGGGTGTCGCCGTCCTTGAAGACCAGCAGCTTCTCGTCGGCCAGCCACCGGTTCGTGAGGAAGTCGGAGCGCACCGCGCCGTGGCCGTGATCGCTCAGGACGAGGGTGATCGCCGGCCCGCCGGCGGCCCGGAAGGCGTGATCGACCCCGGCGCACGCCTGGTCGACCGCCCGCCAGAAGCCGAGCAGGTCCTCCGGGATCTGGTCCACGGGCCGACTCAGCTCGCCCCAGTGCTGGTGTTCGATCCGGTCGGTCTCGCGGAAGAGCACGAAGAGGAAGTCCGGACGATGCGAAGCCGTCAGGGCGGCGGCCGCCTTCGCGCGTTGCGTGACGGCGCGGGTGGCTGCCCCCATCCACTCCGCTCGCCGAGCGGACTCATAGACCGGGAGCTCTCCCGGATACGGGCATCCGAGCGCGCCCTCGATCTCGGTCCGGATCTCGCGGGGGAACGTGTCCCCCTCGTCGGAGAAGAAGCCGGGCACCACGAACCCGTGGATCGGGTAGCCGGAGCGGAGCGGGAGGTTCAGCACGCCGACGGTGTGGCCCAGTCGCCCCAGTCGGTCCCAGATCGCCTCGGCGGGCCGGAACGTCTGGACGAACTTCGAGTGGCCCGGATCCCCCACCGGCTCGGTGAAGCCGAAGATCCCGAGCTCGCCGGGGTCCTTGCCCGTGGCAAAGGAGTACCAGGCCGGGATCGTCTTCGCCGGATAGACCGAGGTGAGCGGCGCGCGAAGCCCGCCCCGGACCATCGCGCGGAGGAACGGGAGCTCCCCCGCCTCCATCAGCGGGTCCAGCAGGTCGAACGTACCGCCGTCCAACCCCAGGACCAAGAAGCGGCGGGTGGGGCGGTTCACAGGATTCACCGTACTGAGAAGGCTCGAGGGCGAAGACCGAGGTTTCGCTATAAAGCGTTTCGTCCCACGAATTCGTACCAACGGCTCCGGAGCGGCCCGGGACCCCCCTCAGACGAGCCGGACGGCCTCGAGGTTGAACGGGTTCCGGGAGTCGACGTTGAACCGCTTGTGGAGGCTCGAGCAGAGGTCGATCGTCTTCGACTCCTCGCCGTGGTTCAGGATGATCGTGCGCGGACGCGGGTCGAGCGACGCCACGTAGTTCATCAACTGGACCCGGTCGGAGTGGCCCGAGAACCCCTCGATCGTGGCGATCTCCATCCGGACGGGGACGGAGACCTGTCGGGTCCCGTCCAGGTACGTCGCCTCGGAGAGGCCCCGCTGCAGCCGCTTCCCGAACGTGCCCTCGGCCTGGTAGCCGACGAAGAGGAGCCCGTTCTTCTCGTCCGGCGCCCAGCCCCGGAAGTACTCCATCACCGGTCCGCCGCTCATCATGCCGGACGTCGCGAGGACGATGCACGCGTCCTTCGAGTCGACGATCCCGGAGCGCATCGCGCTCGAGTCGACGCGCCGGAAGATGTCCGACAGGAACGGGTTGTCGCCCTGCTGGAAGATCTGGGTCCGGAGCTGGCTGTTGAGGAACTCCGGGTACGCCGTGTGGATCGCGGTCGCCTCGAAGATCATCCCGTCCAAGTAGACCGGCACGCGCGGGATCTTTCCGTCGCGCATCCGCTCCTCGACGGCCAGCATGACCTCCTGCGAGCGGCCGACAGCGAAGACCGGCACGATGAGGTGCCCGCCGCGGGAGATGATCTTGGTCGCGAGGGCGGTGAACTGGTCCGTCGCCTGCGAGCGGCTCGGCTGGATGTCCCGGTAGCCGCCGTACGTCGACTCGAGCACGAGGGTCTCGAGACGGGGGAACCGGTTCGTGGCCGGGTTGAACAGCCACGAACGCTCGAACTTCATGTCGCCGGTGTAGGCGAGATTGTGGTCGCCCTCGCCCAAGTGGAAGTGGCAGATCGACGAGCCCAGGATGTGGCCTGCGTTGTGCATCGTGAGCCGGATGTCCGGGGCGATGTCGGTCGTCTCGCCCCACCGGAGCGGGATCGTGCGGGTGACGAGCTCCCGCACGTGCGACGAGTCGTAGAGTCCGCGCCGGGCCTCCTGGTTCACGACCTTGATCGCGTCGAGGAGCATCAGCGTCATCAGGTCGCGCGTCGGGGCGGTCGAGTAGATCGGGCCCTTGTACCCGTACTTGAGCAGCACCGGGATGAGGCCGCAGTGGTCGAGGTGCGCGTGGGTCACCACGACCGCGTCGAGGGAGTCGAGCGGCAGGAGCTCGGGGGCGTTGAAGAACGGCGTGCGGTCGGAGCCGGGATCGATCCCGCAATCGATCAGCACCTTCGAGTTCTGGGTCGTCAGCAGGTGAGCGCTGCGCCCGACCTCCCGGTAGCCGCCGAGCGCCGTGTTCCGGGCCCAGATCTTCTCCGGCAGCGGGTC
The DNA here is from genome assembly GCA_030064695.1 of Thermoplasmata archaeon. Next base: position 3,518 of record JASHYV010000064.1, on the reverse strand, counting down.
CCGCGCGATGCGGATCCCGACCTTCTTCAAGAACGATCGCCGGTCGTCGAAGGAGTTGCGCAGGTGGGTCCGGATCTCCTCCACGGTCTTGGACGGGATCGGCGGCGTCCGCACGACGGTCGGCACCCACCCGATCTGACGTTTGAGGTCGTTCAGCACCGAGCCGCCCCGTCCGATGGCGGCGCCCGGGTTGGCCGCCTCGATCGTGACTTCCCCGGTCTCGGGCTCGAAGAACAGCTGGTTGATCTCCGCTTCGACGGGGATCAGCTCCCGGATCGCCTTCTCGGCCTGCTTGGGATCGCTGAGCGTCTCGGGGTCGCTGCGCACGAGGACCCGGCGATGCAGCCGCTGGGCGATCTGGCGCAGCAGGTCGCCGCCCGAGAGGAACGCGTCGAGCTGCTTCGTGTACAGCACGACGTGCGGGCCTTCCAGCTCGATGTCGGTGACCTCGATGCCTTCCGGTAGCACCTCTTTGAGGGCTTCCCGGGCTTGCTCTATCAGCGAGTCGAAACTCATCCGCGGAGGAAGGGGTTCTCGAGAAAGGGTTCGGGCCGTGTCGGCCCCGACGTCCTACGGGAGGACGGGAGGCAACGGAATCTTGAGGGCCTTCAGGCGCTTATTAATTTCGTCCTCGTCGAGTTCGCGGTAGCCCTTCGTCGAGATGACGTGGACGAGGTAGCCGTCGCCGCTCGCGCTGTCGCGCTTCATGGCCGCGGTGAGGCCCCGCAGGGCGAGGTCGATGCCGTCGGCGGTCGTCATGTCCCGGGAGTAGCCCTCCTCGAGCAGACCGTAGACGAACGTCGAGCCGGACCCCACCGAGACGAACCGGTCCTCCATGCAGCCCCCAGCGGGGTCGATGGAGAAGACGTGGCCGCCCCTCGCGTCCACCCCGCCCAGGATGAGCCAGGCGTAGTAGGGGTAGTAGCGGTTCCCGGAGAGGATGTTGGCCAGCAGCGTCGCCGCGCCCTCGGCCGACAGCGGGGCGCTGCGGCGCAGCCGGTAGAGGGAGACCTCGGCCTTCAGGTACCGGGCGAGCACCTGGGCGTCGCCCACGAGGCCGGCGATCGTGAGGCCGATGTTCTCGTCGATCCGAAAGACCTTCTGGGTCTGCTTGTTGGCGATGAAGGAGCCCGCGGTGGCGCGGCGCTCGGTCGCGAGGACGACCCCGTCCTTGCAGACGAGACCGATCGTCGTCGTGCCCTTGAGCAGGCGTTCCTCGTCCATCGCGCTGACCGGACCTGCCATAGTTGTCCTCCGTGAGAGAGAGCGGAGCCACGGACTCGGGGTCGCTATATAACGGCTCACGCGGCGATTACGCGCGGTTCACCCGCGCACCCCGAAGCACCTCGTGGCCGGGGTTCCGGGCGCGGCGAACTCGGCCGGGACGCGAATACGATTAAACCCCCGCGCGTTGGGCTCCGCCGCGATGCAACGGCACGACGTCGTCGTGGTCGGGGCGGGCCTGGCCGGTCAGCGGGCAGCGCTCGCCGCCGTCGAGGCCGGCAAGGACGTCGCGCTCGTCTCGAAGCTCCATCCGCTCCGCTCCCACTCCGGCGCCGCGCAGGGCGGGATCAACGCCGCGATCAGCAAGGAGGACTCCGTCGACTCGCACATCTACGACACCGTGAAGGGGTCGGACTACCTCGGCGACCAGGACGCGATCGAGTTCTTCTGCCGGCGCGCGGGCCCGATCGTCGTCGAGATGGAGCACTACGGCACCATCTTCAACCGCGCGTCCGACGGGTCGCTCGCCCGGCGCGCCTTTGGCGGGGCGGGCTTTCCGCGCACGATCTACGCGGCGGACCGGACCGGTCTCGCGCTCCTGCAGGCGCTCTGGGAGCGGCTCGCGACCGAGGACTTCACGCTCTACGAGGAGTGGGACCTCACTCGGATCGTCGTGCGCGAGGGTCGCGTCCAGGGGATCGTGGCGTTCGACCGGCGACGGGGCGACTTCGACGAGATCGCCTCCTCCGCCGTAGTGATCGCCACCGGGCCGTTCGGGCGGATCTATCCCAAGACGACGAACGCCCACTCCTGCACCGGCGACGGGACCGCGGCCGCCTACGAGGCGGGGGCCCAGCTGAAGGACATGGAGTTCGTGCAGTTCCACCCGACCGCGCTGCTCGAGACCGGGATCCTGATCACCGAGGGCGCCCGCGGCGAAGGGGGGATCCTCAAGAACGCCCTCGGCGAGCGCTTCATGTCGAAGTACGCCCCTCATGTGCTCGAGCTGGCGTCGCGCGACGTGGTGTCGCGAGCGATCGTCACGGAAGTGGCGGAGGGCCGCGGCTTCTCCGGCCCGTACGGCGGCTACGTGCACCTGGAGCTGATGCATCTGGGGCGCGAGAAGATCGAGAGCCGGCTCCAGGAGATCGTCGGCTTCTCCCGGAGTTTCGCCGGCATCGATCCGGTCACACAGCCGATCCCGGTGTATCCGGCCCAGCACTACATGATGGGCGGCATCAGCACCGACATGCACGGCCAGGCGAGCATCCCCGGGCTCTTCGCGGCGGGGGAGGCGGCCTGCGTGTCGATCCACGGCGCGAACCGGCTGGGCGCGAACTCGCTTCTGGAGACGCTCGTCTTCGGGAAGGAAGCCGGCGACGCGGCGGCCGCCACGGCGGAGCGCGCGCCTGCGGCGAAGATGCAGGCCGCCGACCTGGACGCCGCCACCGCTCCGCTCCGCGTCTGGTCGAGCCGGACCGAGGGGGAGGACCCGTCGGAGCTGCGCACGGAGATGCAGCAGATCATGGGCCAGTACGTCGGGATCTACCGGACCGAGGCCGACCTCCTGGAGGGCCTGAAGCGGCTGCGGGCGGTCAAGGCCCGCTTCGACCGGATCCGCGTCGTGGATCGGTCCAAGGTCTACAACTTGAACCTGACCGATGCCCTAGAGGTCGGGCACATGCTCGAGCTCGCGGAGACGATCGTGGTCGGGGCGTACGCGCGAACCGAGAGTCGCGGCGCCCACTTCCGGACCGACTATCCGAAGCGCGACGACGCCCGGTGGATGAAGCACACGATCGCGACCAAGTCCGACTCCGGCCCCGTCCTGACGTACGCTCCGGTCGCCTTCACCCGATGGGAACCGAAGGAGCGAGTGTACTGATGAGCGACGTCATCGAGGCGCAGTTCGACGTCTACCGATTCGATCCCGGAAAGGACGCCCGGCCCCACTACGACACCTTCCACCTCTCGCTGCCGGCGCACACGCCAGTCCTGAGCGCGCTCCTCCAGATCCGGGCCCAGACGGATCCCTCCCTCACACTGCGCTACTCGTGCCGGAGCGCGATCTGCGGATCGTGCGCGATGCAGGTGAATTCGAAGAGCCGGCTCGCGTGCGAGACCCAGATCGGGCCCGAGATCGAGCGACACGGCCGGATCGTGCTCGAGCCGATGCGCAACCAGCCGGTCCTCCGGGACCTGGTGGTCGATCAGAGCCCCTTCTGGCGGCAGTACAACTCGATCCAGCCGCATCTGATCCTGGACCCGCGGCGGCCGATGCCGGAGGACCGCGA
>JASHYV010000063.1 GCA_030064695.1 Thermoplasmata archaeon | reverse complement strand
GGAGGGGCGTGGGACCGCTATGCCCGATTCATCGAGGAACGGTACCGCAAGGGGCTCCCAGCTCGAGGCTGACGGAACTCCCTCCGCCCCGGCGCGGGGCGGACACCGGGGCGGCGGACCACTGGTGAGGCAACTCTTTGAGGCCCGGCGGGAAGCCGCCCACCTCCATGGCGAGCTCCGATACGGTCGTGCCTCCGGCCGGGACCTCGAGCCCGGCTCGGGTCCTGCGGAACCCCAACTTCGCGCGTCTATGGATCGGATCCGTGACCTCGGCCGCGGGCACGGCGATCGGCTCGATCATCATCATCTGGCTCGTGTACACCGCCACCCACTCGGCCATCGCGATCTCCGTCCTCGGGATCGTTCAGTTCCTGCCGACGCTCGCCTTCGGGCTGCTCGCCGGGGCCCTGATCGATCGCCTCGATCGCCGTCGGTTGATGCTCACCTGCGATGTCGCGCGGGCGATCACGTTCGGCGGGCTCGCCGCGTTCGTTCTGGTCTACGGCGTGAGCGTTCCAGTCCTGATCGCGGCGGTGTTCCTGGTCGCCACCTTCAGCACGATCTTCCGGCCCGCCACCAACGCCGCCATCCCGCGTCTCCTCCGATCCGAGGAGCTCGCCGACGGCAACGGCCTCCTGCAGGGAGGCAGCACCATCGCCCAGTTCATCGGGAGCCCGTTGGGCGGAGTCGTCCTGCTCACCGTGGGAGCGGCGGTCGGCCTCGCGATCAACGCCGTGACGTTCGCCGTGTCGGGCACGATGATCTTCCTCATGTTCATCGGGCCCGGGGCCGCTCGGGAGCCCCGGCCGGACGCCCCGCGCCCGTCGCTGCTGCACGAGGTCGCCGACGGCCTGCGCTACATCCGGTCCCAGCCCGTCCTGCTGCTCATCACCCTGACCGCGATGGGTGCGAACTTCTTCCTCTCGATCTGGGGCGGGTTCGAGGTCATCTACGCGGCGGTGTCGCTCCATCAGGGCGCGACCGGCTTCTCCATCCTGGTCGCGTCCAACACCGCGGGTTTTGCGATCGGGGCCATCCTTCCCGGGCGTCTGCATATGGATCGGCGTCCCGGGTTCTGGGTTCCCCTCGTCTGGGGGATCACCGGGTTCTGCATCGTGGGCGCCGCGCTGGTCCATTCCCTGCCGATCGCCGTCGGACTGTTCCTGGCCGGCGGGATGGGACTTTCGCTGGGCAACACCACGTGGCTCGTGGGCGTCCAGCGCTCGGTGCCCGACGAATACCTGGGCCGATTCTTTGCGACGGACGAGGCCGGGAGCTTCGCCATGATCCCCGCCGGGCTCGCGGTCGGCGGAGTCCTGGTGGTGGTCCTCGGGATCGAGTGGGCCTATCTCATCGCCGGCATCGGCTCCGCCGTGATGAATCTCCCGCTGATCCTCTCCCGAGGAGTGCGAGCGTGGGGCGCCCGACCGTCCGGGAGTACCGTTCCGTCAGCGCACTAGGACCCTAGGCACGGAACTGGGCCGCGACGCGCCGGAACCGCGATCGCGGGCTGTCCCGGTCCGCGGCGGGTCGCAGCGCACCCGAGCTCCGGCCGGGAGACGGGGCTTTGAGGGAGCGCTCCGTGCCGGCGGCGTCCGTCGAGCCGGGGCCGTGTGAGCGAAGCTTCCCCCACCTTGGAACAGCGAGCCGTACGCTTCGGCCTGTTCTTCGCGCTCTTCCTCGTGATCGTGGGCGTGATCCTCCTTTCGAAGACGCTCCTTATTGCTCCCCCCTATGCGGTGACTGCGTACCTCGTGGTCTTCAATCGGGGGTCCCGGTACGCGGAACCGCGCAGCATCGTCGCCTCGTACCTCGTGGTCATCGCGACCTCGGAGGCCTTCGAGTACGCGCTCGGGATCACGGAGCTCGCGGTCATCCTGAACGTGACGGTGGTCTCGCTCTTCATCGCCTTCACGCCCTACTCGCACCCGCCGGCGCTTGCCCTCACGATCTTCTCGTACCTCGTCCACGACTCGCTGAGCTTCATCGCGGCCTCGCTGGTGGTCCTGGCGATCGTGGGGGTCGCCGACGTCGCGATCCTCCGCAGCCGCTGGATCCAGCGCTACCTGGGCGACTCCCCCTCGTAACGGCCGTCCACCCAGAGGCTAGCTGACTCCGCCGGCGCTTCGGGGCCCACCCGCCGTCAATCGGAGTCGGGACGGAGCAGGACGGCTCGGAACCCGACGGGACTCGAGTCGGCGAGGATCGGCTCCGATCCTCCGAACTTCGACGGATCGACAGTCAGGTCGAGCTTCAGACCGGCGGCCACCCTTCCGATCCCCTGCTGGAGCTCGGTCGCGAACAGCGTCAGATCTCGGGGCCGGGTATCGAGCGGGAGCAAGTGCAGTTGGGCCTCGTTGAGGGCGATCTCCAGGTGGACGAATCGCGGATAGACGTTCACCGTGATCTCCGGCTCGTGGAGCTGGAAGTTGGCTCGGAACAGCCGCGTGCCGAGCGCGACGTCCCGGACCGCGGAGAACACCTTGAACCGGAGCTGTTCCCGGGACCTCAGGACCTTCTCGTCCTCTCTCCGTCCGAACACGTACCGGTCCGAAGCCCGCCAAGGCGTAAGTGTGTTCGGGGTCGCCGCCTCG
>JASHYV010000062.1 GCA_030064695.1 Thermoplasmata archaeon | reverse complement strand
GCGGCCCTCGCCGCGGCCACCCTGCTGTGGGCGCCGCGACCGTGGCCCGACTTCGGTTCCCCGACGTTGTGGGGGGCCGTCGCCTGGCTCGGGATCTTCGGCACGGCGATCGCCTACACGATCTGGTTCCGCCTGCTCGGTCGGACGCGGGCGGCGACGCTGAGCGCCTACGTGTTCCTGGTGCCGGTCGTTGCGCTGTCCGCCTCGGCGCTGCTGCTGGGCGAGCGCCTGTCGGTCCTCCAACTCGTCGGAGTGGCCTTCGTCCTCGCCAGCATCTACGGCATCGGACGCTCGCCGCAGGCCCGCGAGGATCCGGGGGCGGGGGCGGCCGCGCCCCGAGGGAGCTGAGCCTTCGCCGCGGGCCGAGCGGGCCTCCGAACCCGCCCGACGGGAGGCTGCCTCGGGAACGGACCTCTCATATCGAGGGACCCAGTCTCCGCCGCCGTGCCCGAAGGGGACTCCCTGCCGACGAACCGCGTGGTGCGCCCGCAGAGCGGAGCGACCCTGGACCTTGCGGCGGAGGCCCACCAGTTCTTCCGGCAGCGGTTCCGGGTCGCGGGGACGGGGGCCGTGATCGGCTGCGCCTTCATCGGTCTGGGCGCCTACGAGGTCGGCCTGCGCGCGACGAGCGGGTTCTCCGTCGAGTACCTCATCGCGCTGCTGATGGTCTTCTTGGGCCTCGCGGTGATCGCCGTCTGCCTCTACTCGGGGCTCCTCAATCCGGTGACGCGGATCCGCGTCGATCCGTCCGGGGTCCGCTTCGAGCGCCGTTGGGGCCGCCCGGTGGCGCTGCGCTGGCGGGACCCGCGGCTGCAGGTCGACATCGACGACCGGACCGACGATCCCATCCCATCGAAGGAGGCACAGTCGCTCCTCTTCTTCGAGGGTCCGGGCTCGACGTACGGGACGCTCACGCCGGCCTCCCTCGACTCCCTGCTCCGCGTCGCGCGGACCCAGGGCGCCGCCGTGTCCGAGAAGCAACTGCAGTCGATGGAGCGCGGCCAGGTCCACCTGATCCGACGGATCCGGATCCGGCCGGCGCCGCCCACCTCGGGATAGGCCCGCCGAGAGGCTCTTGAGCCCATCCGGGTTCCGCTTCGACCGGTACCCCCACCGATGACCGCGACGCCGCTCGACCGAACTCCCACGGACCCGGATCCGACCTGGGCCCCGATCCGCTCGGCGCTGCTGCGCGCCAACCCCGAGTTCCGCGACGCGCCCTTCTCGCCGGAAGTGCTCGCCGGACGCAAGCCTCCGCTGCCGATCGCCCCGCTCGAGGGGGCGGCGTTCGGCCGACTGTGGGAGGTCACCTACCAGCCGGCCACGTTCTTCACCCCGAACCGGCTGCTCAGCGTGTCGACGGCGATCCGCTGGGACCCGCCCGAGCGGGCGATCCACTACGACACTCCCTGGCTCTACATCGGCCCGAGGCCCCGGATCTTCTCCCGGATGAGCCCCGACCTCGAGCGGATCATCGAGCGACAGCGGAGGCTCGAGCGGAACCTCAAAGGACACCAGACGGGCGATGCGGAATTCGACCGGGTGTGGGCGTGCTACTGCTACCGCTCCCGTCCCGCGGAAGTGCTGCAGGACCCCGCCCGCCGTGAGTGGCTCGAGAGCCTCGCCGCCCTGCGACCGCGTGCGGGGGACGATCGGCCCACGATCGCTTCGCTAGGGTCGGTGGTGACGCTCGCCGTCGTGGTCGGCGACTCGCCTCAGGCCGTCCCGGAGTCCGGCTCGCTCGTACGAACCTTCTCGAGCCTGCTCGACGGCATCGAGCTGTCGACCGGCAACCTGGCCGCCAGCCAGGTGCCGCTGACGATGGACTTCCTTCCCGACGGGACCGGCTACCCTTCGCCGACCCTCCGCTTCCAGTGCGCCCGATGCGGACAGATGGCCCATCCGCGCTACCTGCCGGACTTCCACACCGAGGTCTGCAGCCAGTGCCGCCAAGGGCTGTACGCGACCTGGTGAGCGCCCGAAGCCGCCCAGGCGAACGCCGACCGAGCCGTCGGGCCCGGCGCAAGGGGCGTTGAACCGCCTACGGGCTCGGTTCGGGGACGGGCATCGCGGAGCCCTCCCCCTCGTCGGCGGTCTTGTCGGCGTCCGGACGGTTGATCAGCTTCTCGACCTCTTCCAGGTCCTTCGTCCGGTAGCCGCTCAGGATGCCCCAGGCGTACATGGCCGCCGCGAAGACGAGGAACACCCAGGTGTCCCACGGCGTCGGGATGTAGCCGGTCGTGGTGTTGAGCAGTCCCCCGACGATCGGGAACGAATTGTAGACTGAGAAGAAATTGATGAGATACATGCCGAACAGGAGGGTCAAGACCCACCAGCCGGCGTTGTACATCTTCCTCCCGTCGGCGTTCGATTTCCAGTAGCCGATCAGCGTCGGGACGAGTACGACGAGCAGCAGCGCGACGTAGTAGATCACGAAGGTCGAGACCAGCGTGGTGTTCGACACCGGCGGCTCCTTGAAGCTCGACGACAGCGCGACGACGTCGCCGATGTACAGCTGCGTGTAGCCGTAGATGGTCACGGCGACCATCGCCGCGAGCTGCACGACCCCGATCGCGATCGACGTCCCGCGCGAGATCCCGAGGAAACGCGGCGCGTAGAAGAAGTAGAAGACCGGCAGCACGAGGAAGAGCACCGACATGACGTAGAACAGGCCGCCGAACGCGGTCCAGTAGATCACGAACGAACCGCCGATGAACGCGATTCCGCCGATCCACAGCGCCGCGGGCAGCCGGAACGGACGCTTCATGTCCGGGGCGTGCCGCCGCAGCGCGAGCAGCGTCAGCGGACCCATGATCAGCGACACGGCGAAAGTGTCCGTGACGAAACCCGCGAACAGATACCAGGAGGGGAACGGCGCGATGAAGATCCCGCCCACGATCGTCGTCACGATGAGCGCGATCCAGGGGATCCGGGTGCGCTGCTGGATCCGGAGCAGCGGCTTCGGGAAGAAGCCGTCCGCGCCGACCCCATAGACGGCGCGGGTCGCCTCACCCAGGAAGACCCAGCCCGTTCCCGCCGGAGAGATGACCGCGTCGGCGAGCAGGAACGCCGCGAACCCGCCGAGGAGCGCCGGACCGGCCTCCTTCATGACATTGTAGAACGGCGCCGTGTGGAGCGGCCCGGAGGAGAGCGCGGTCCAGCTGGGCGGCGAGATGCCCGCCGCGGACCAGTTGATCGCCCCGATGAACACGACCTGCAGCAGGACGTAGAGCACGACCGCGGCGGAGATCGAGAGCACGATCGCGCGCGGGGCGTCGCGCTGGGGGTTCTTGGCCTCGCCGGAGAACTGCGCGGCGCCGCGGAAGCCGAGGTACGCGAAGCCGATCCCGGCCGTCGGGATCGAGGTGAAGATCCCGGGCCAGCCGAACGGCGAGAAGCCGCCGGCGATGGTCATGTTGCTCTGGTGGTAGACGGTGAAGAGGAAGATGATCGTCAGCGTCGGGATGATGAACTTCCACCAAGTGACGACGGTGTTGAAGGCCCCGAGGAACCGGACGCCGACGTAGTTCAGGAAGAAGAATCCGATCAGAAGGAGAATGGCGATCCCGATCCCCTGACTCGTGAGGAGACCGTTGGACGCTACGGCATTGGGGATGATATCCGGCGGATTCGAGGCCAGGTAGGTGATGACGGCCTCGGCTTCGATCGCCGGTACGGTG
>JASHYV010000061.1 GCA_030064695.1 Thermoplasmata archaeon | reverse complement strand
AGATCGTGATCGAGAGGGCGCCCGTACCGGTCTCGCCGGCCGCATTGGTCCCGGAGACGAGGGCGTAGTACGTCCCGTTGGTCGTGGTCAGGCCGGAGCTCACGAGGTAGCTCCACTCGTTCGACGCCCCCGTCGCGGTCATGGTCTGAGCGGTGGAGGGGAGACCGGGGATCGCCGCGAGGTTGACGGTAGGAGTGAGACCGGTGGTCGTACCAGTGAAGACCGCGTACACGGTGAACGGATTCCCAACGCTGGGATTCGCGGGGCTGATCCACAGCGAGGTCGGCGTCGGCGGCGTATAGAACGCCTGGCCAGGAAGGACGACCGAATACAGCAGCTGAGTAGGAGCCACCACGTAGACCGTGACGTTCTGGAGGCGGGGCTGGGGAGTCGGGAAAGTGAAGAGCCACGTTTGACCGAGATTCCAGGTCACCGCCCCGCCGAGGCCGGACGAAACCGTGACGCTCGACGCGAACGAGGTATACGAGGGAGTCAGGGCGCCCTTCAGGTAGACGAGGTCAGAGCCCGCGACCGACGGCCCGCCCAAGTGGAGGATCGAGATGGACTGGATGTACGTGCCGTTGGAGGTCGCTTGGAGCGATCCCTGGAATTGATTGGAGTTCTGCGGGGACGGCGACGGGAATGAGGTCACGAAGAAGAAGATCGCCGAAAACAGGGTGACCGTCAGGGCGAGGAGCAGAATCGTCGCGATGACGTCCGAAACTCCGCGTCGGTCTCCCCGTGGGCTGGCACCGGGGCGCCGCCACGGGCGCGCACGCATGCCGCGGTGAGTTGGAGCGAGAACCATGGAATCCGTATCGGGACCTGTGGACGAGAGTTTACAGGTGGGGGGCGATTATTTAGACGTTGCCGTTCCCGCCGACTCGCCGGCGGGCAACTCGCGTTCCGCGTCGACCGACGCGCACGTGGGAATTTTGAAAATCAAGTCCCGGTGGCGGATCGCTCCACCACCGGAGGGGGAAGGGGTTGTTCGCAGAGTCGACTCTACCCTACGGGAGAGACACTGCGGCGGTCGTACCGGAGTACGAGCCCTGGCCGATCTCGACGAGGCCCAGCCCCATCCCGGTCGTCGCCGTGGTCGTCGGGAACGAGACCACGATCGTGAACAGACCCGGGCTGAGCGAGGTGCTCGTGCTGAAGCCGGTCTCGTAGGTGAACGACCCGGCCTGGACGAAGCCCGCTGCGGTCGTAAGGTAGTACGCCGCCGTCGTGCCCGACGTCACCGAGACGATCGCGAACTGAGCGCCCGTGCCCGCCGAATAGGTACCGCCGCTCGCGGTGACCACGTCAAAGTAGATCGAGCCGAACGTCACGGTCGACTGCTCGATGGTCAGGTTGTAGATCCACTTCCCGCCCGCGAGGCAGCCGTTCGTCGCAGCCGTGCCCGTGCAGTACCCGCCCTTCGCGTTTCCCGCAGCAAAGGCGCTGCCGATCGGCGTCGAGCCCGGCCCGTGGGTCAGGCCCGAGATCAGCACGTACAGCACGGCGGCCAGCACGACCGTGATCGCGACGAGCAAGATCGTTGCGATGATCGGGGAAACCGCGCGCTTCTGCGCCTTTCTCCAGCTTCGTTCTCTCTGTCCCCAGACGTTCATTCCTTCTTTCCTCCGAGGGTCCTTGGACCCGCGGATGTTGGTATGGCTGGGTTCGGGTAGATAAAGCCCGCCGCCGCACCCACCGACATTCAGCGCACGTGAGTTCGTCATTTGCCGAGCTACGCACGGATGCGCATAGAGGAGGACCGGCCACGTCAGGGGTTCGCACGGGCCCTGCGGCTCTCGCGCGGTCGATCACGGCTTTGGCGCTCGTCCGGAGGGGTCGAATCCGAGGCGATCCGCCAGACGACGAGCCGGGGAGTCCCCGGGGCGGGGCCCGCGATGCGATCTCGCGAGCCCTGCCGCGGCCGAAGTCGGGTCCGCGCCGCGCGGGGGTGAAAATCGGGAGGTTATACGGAGGGTTCGACGCGACCGGGGCGCGTTCGACCGCGCGAAAATTCTGTTCGACACGTCAGAGAATCGGCCGGAGCCAGACTCACCAAATTTCTCTCGATTCGGCGCGCCGATGTTTAAGTAGGAGGAGTTCGCTGACTCTGCTCGGCTGTGTTCGACAAGGCTCCCGCGCGGAAATCCGAGCGACCCCACGGGTCGGAGGACCAAACGGAGCGGACCGAGGACGCGCGCATCGCGCTGCGGTGCGACCGTCGCGAGCTCAAGGCCGTCGACTCGTTCGTGACCCAGGGCGAGTTCGCGACCCGATCCGAGCTCATGCGGGCGGCGCTGCATGCGTTTCTCCGGTCCCGAGCGGCGTCGTCGCTGCCGACTCCCGCCGTCGACGCCGAGGGCCTCGTAGAGGTCCCCGTGCGCCTGCGCCCCGAAGAGTACGCCGCGCTCGAGACCTACTGCCGTACCGTCGCGAACGGTCGTCCGGTGAAGGACCTCCTGGCCGAGATGATCCGCCGCGGCGAGATGGAGATGAAGGTCACCGAGCTGGTCCAGAGGGCCCGGGCGAACCTGCGCGACGCGGCGGAGACCCGAACCCAGGTCGGCGCGCT
>JASHYV010000060.1 GCA_030064695.1 Thermoplasmata archaeon | reverse complement strand
CTTCCGGACGGAACGGACCGCGGTGAAATGGGCCGTCTTCACCGGCGTCTCTCTCGGCGCGCTCGCGCTCGCCTGGCAGGGCTACACCTACGCGATCGCGGTGATCGGCGTGTTCCTCGTCATCGCGATGATCATCGAGCGCCTCCGGCGCGTGGACTCGTTCGGCCTCTACGTGACGACCGCGATCGTCGGGCTCGTCGGGTTCCCGATGGCGGTGCCGTACTATCTCGTGCAGCACCAGTTCTCGGCGTGGTTCGACCTTCCGCTGCTGCTGTTCTTCGGCACGCTCGCGCTGATGCTGCCGTTCCTCCTGATGCGGGACGTCCCGTGGGTCTTCTCGATCCCGGCGCTCGTCGGGCTCGTCTTCGCGGCGGCGGTGTTCCTGTTCTTCGTCGAGCCGCGCTACTTCACGAGCATCGTCACGGGCCAGGGCTACTTCGTCAAGAACCTGATCTACTCGACGGTCGCCGAGGCGCAGGCGCCCTCGATCGACCAGTTAGTCGTCGGGTACGGGGTCGTCACGTTCTTCCTGGCCTTCGTCGGCGTCGCGCTGTTCGTCTGGCGGCTGATCCGCCAGCGGTTCCGCCGGGAGCACATCGTCTTCCTGATCTTCGCCGTCCTCTCGATCTACCTCCCGATCTCGGCGGCGAAGTTCTTCCTGCTCGGGTCGCCGGCCTTCGCGCTCCTCCCCGCGGAGGCGATCGAGCGGGCCCTCGACGTCGGCGGGTACCCGCACCTCCGCCGCACGGTCGCCTCGCTCTCCGACCGCCGAAGCCAGTTCGCGGCGTTCCGGCGCGCGTTCAAGGCGCGCCACGTGCTCGTTTTCCTCCTCATCGTCGCGATCATCCTCCCGAACGTCTGGGTCGGTATCGACGCGGGGATCCCGGGCAACACCAAGACCGGGATCTCGGACCAGGTCTACGACTCCCTGCCGTCGTGGCTCAAGGGCAACTCCTCCACCGCCCCCAACTACTTCGGCGCGGCCGGGACGAGCCTCGACACCTCGAACCTCTACGACAGCGCGGGATACTCCTGGCTCTCGACGCAGGACACGAACTTACCCGAAGCGAGTCGTCCCGCCTTCGTCAGTTGGTGGGATTACGGGTTCCAGGCGATCGATCAGGGTCAGCATCCGAGCGTCGCCGATAACTTCCAGAACGGGATCGACCCGGCCGGTCAGTTCCTGCTCGCGCAGAACGAGTCGAACGCGATCGCGGTTCTCGCGGTCACGCTCCTGCAGGCCGAGCAGCTCTCGAGCGGACAGAAGTACCTCCCGGCCGCGCTGAACACGATCCTGGCCCGGGACGGCCTCGATGTCTCGAAGCTCCACTCGTTCATGACGAACGAGACGGCCGACTACAACCTCGTGGTCGCGAACCCGGACGTCTATCTTCCGGTCAACGCCGCCACGCTCACCGATGACAACGCGATGTACATGGCCACCTCGCACTTCATCGCGACCTCCCAGACGCTGGCCGGTGTCGCGACGATCTACAACAGCATCCAGGCGTACACCGGATGGTCGATCCGCTACGACATGACCGACACGCGGCTCATCCCGTTCAGCGGCACCGACACGGGCATCTACTACGCTCCCGCCGAGCTCACGGGCCGCAACGTGAACGCCGCGGGCCTTCCGACGACCTACTTCAACGTCACCGTGCTCGGTTCCGACGGGAACTACTACCCGCTCGGCTCGGTCCCGGCGGACGTCTCGGCGGTCGACTACTACGTGAACTATTTCGCCCCGTTCTACAACTCGATGATCTACCGGACCTACTTCGGGTACAACGGGACCCAGGTCGGGGAGTCGGCCGGCATCCCGGGCCTCGAGGGCGGCGTCTCCTCCGACCCGGTCGAGCCCGGGTGGATGCTCCAGCATTTCGAGGTCGTCTACCAGACGGGCTACTACTGCGCGCCGGGCACCGGCGCCGCCGGCTGCTCGAGCGGCGGGGTCGCCATGAACTCGCCCAGCGCGGTCTCCCTCGCGGCGCAGACCGGCGGCGTGGCGAACCTCTCGGCGTACCAGTACTTCAGCGGCGGCGAGTCGATCCTCGAGTACTACCCCGGCCAGACGATGCTCGGGACGCTGCAGCTCCCGAACGGTGCCCCGGTCGGCGGGGACCGCGTGACGGTCTTCGACTCGCGCGGGGTCCCGCACGACACGGCGGTGACGGCCCCGGACGGCACGTTCTCGCTCGTCCTCCCGCCCGGCAACGACACGCTCAACATCACCACCGGGGCGCTCCAGGGCCTGACGCAGCAGGGCGCCACGGTCCTCAAGACCCTCCACATCTACGTGCCCCCGTCCGTCGCGCTCTCGTTCAACGCGCCGAACCTCCCCGAGACGATCACGCTCGGGGGCGGAACGGTCAACGGCTTCGTCTACTGGAACGTCGCGAACGGGACCTCCTACGACCCGACGCAGGACCTCGTGACCTCGGGCGCGACGGTCGTCCTCTGGGGTCCGAACAACGTCTCGAAGATCACCACCACGACGGACGCCAGCGGCGCGTTCAAGCTCACGAACGTCCCGCCGGGCACCTACAACTACGACATCCTCTACGGCGGCTACAACTACACGCAGACGGCACTCACGATCGAGCCGCCGCCGGCGACGCAGGAGAACTCGAGCGTCGGGTTGACGGCCACGTCGGTCCAGGGGACGGTCTACGGGCCGACGGGGACCCCGCTGACCGGGGCCCGGGTCTTCCTCGCGAACGCGTCGGGCACGATC
>JASHYV010000059.1 GCA_030064695.1 Thermoplasmata archaeon | reverse complement strand
CGGTTCGCCAACTGCTCGTGGGAGCCCTCGAACGACCGGTACCGACGGATGATCCTCGACCAGCTGGTCGAGGAGGCCGGCGACCCGAAGGGGAAGGAGCCCGGGCACCCGGAGCTGTGGCTCCGGTTCTGCGAGGGTCTCGGCGTCCCCCGGGCCGACGTGACCGGGGCGCCGCTGCTACCCAGCACGATGGTCGCGATCGACGACTTCCTCTACACCAATCGGATCAACACGTTCTACGTCTCGGCCGCCGGTTCGTCCGAGCCCCCGAACGTCGACCTCTGCGCCCGGTTGCTGCCCTCGTTCCGCACGCACTACAAGGTGCCCGAGGAGAACCTCGAGTACTACCGGTTGCACGTGACCGCCGACGTGGAACATTCGGAGTGGATCGGACAGATCGTCGCCGGCTTCGCCTCGACGCCGGAGATCCGCAAGCAGATGTGGGACCAGATGCTGCGCGGCTTCTCGATCCACGCGCTCCTCGTGGACGGCGTGCTGGCGGCGGCGAACGGCGGGGCGGCGAAGTCTAAATAGGGGCGCTGGGTCCCGGGAGTCGATGGCGCGCCGTGAGGAGCCCCGCCGCAGCGTGGGGAGTCGCCGCACGGCCGCGACCTGGCTCTGGTGAACGGGAGGCGCCGGGAGGGCGCCGTCCCGATTCGTGCGGTCTGCGATCGGGCCCTGGCTCCCCGGCGCCTCCCTTCCCGTAAGGAAGGAGAGGAACACCGATGTACGGCAAAACGATCCGACTGCGACGACTGTTCCCGGACCCGAAGCGCCGGCTCTTCTCGGTACCGCTGGACCATGCGGTCTCGATGGGGCCGATCGACGGACTCGAGGAGCTCGCCCCGCTCGCGAACGACCTGCAGGCGAACGGCGTCGACCTGCTGATCGTCACGAAGGGCGCGGTCCGCGAGCTCGCCCCGGTCCTGCGACCCGCGACCCTGCTCGGCATCCACGTCTCGGCCTCCACATCGCTGGGCTCTACGTCCAATCGAAAGGTCCTGGTCGGCACCGCCGAGGAGGCGGTCGCGCTGGGAGCCGATCTGCTCTCGGTCCAGGTGAACTTCGGCGTGCCGGAGGAGCCCGACATGCTGCGGGACCTCGGGGTGGCCGCGGATCAGTGCCGGGCGCTCGGGCTGCCGTTGCTCTGTATGGCCTATGTGAAGAAGGCCAACGGCGGGACGCCGGACGAGCTCCGGCACGCCGCGCGCGCCTCCGCTGACACGGGGGCGGACATCGTGAAGACGAGCTACCCCGGCTCCCGGGAGGAGTTCACTCGGCTGTGTCGCACGACCCCGGTCCCGGTGTTGATCGGGGGCGGCGTGCGGCTCGATGACGAGACCGAGTTCCTCCGGCTGGTCGCCGACAGCGTCGCGGCGGGCGCCGGAGGCATCTGCATCGGTCGGAACCTCTTCCAGCGCCAGCCGGTCGGCCCCCTCGCCCGCCGGATCGCCCGAGAGCTGCACGGAGACCGCGACCGATCGTGACGCGCGACCGGGTGTTCGTGCAGCCGCGGGCGGAGGACCCGGCCCTGCGCTCCGCGATCCTCGAGAGGGCGCGCCAGCGGGGCTTCTCCCGATTCGTGCTGCCCGAAGGGGACCGCCTCGAGACGCACCCGGACGAGGAGGTCGTCCGGATCTCCGCCGCCGGCCTCGACCTCGGGCGGGGCGCCTCTCCCGTACCGATCGTGCAGGTCGAGGACGAGGGCGGGCTCGAGCGTGCGGTGCGGGGCGTTGCTCCGGGGCAGATCCTCGCGCTGGAGTGGACGGCGGATCGGGTGATCCCGCTCGAGAACGCGATCGCGGCGCGCGGCCGCGCCTTCCAGGTCTGGGCGGTGGCCCGGACTCCCGCGGAGGTGCCCGGCTCGCTCGGTGCGCTCGAGCACGGGGCCGACCAGGTGATCGTCGGCGTCCGCACTCCGGAGGAGGTGGACCATCTCGAGGCGGTCGTCGAGGGGGCGCTTCCCGCCGGCCTCGACTGGGTCGAGGCTCCCGTGCTGAGCGTGCGGCCGGCCGGCGTCGGCGATCGCGTGATCGTCGACACCACGAGCATGCTCCGGCCCTCGGAAGGGCTACTGGTCGGCAGTGCGGCGGCGTTCCTCTTTCATGTCGCGAGCGAGGCGGTCGGGTCGCTTTTCTCCCGGCCACGTCCGTTCCGGGTCAACGCGGGCGCGGCCCACTCGTACGTGCTCATGGCCGACGGCACCAGCCGCTACCTCGCCGAGCTTGCCCCGGGCGACGCCGTGCTCTCCGTCGAACCGCGGGGTACCTCCCGATCCGTCCGAGTGGGCCGCGTCAAGATTGAGCGACGGCCCATGGTGGTCGTCCGAGCGGACGACGCGGGTATCGAGCGGACCGTCTTCCTGCAGGAAGCCGAGACCGTCCGACTCTCCACGCCCGGGTCCCGAGTGGCCACGACCGCCCTGCGGGCGGGGGCTCACGTGGTCGGCGTGCGGCTGCCGGCCGCTCGCCACCTCGGCCGGGCGGTCTCCGAAACGATCGAGGAACGATGACGGTCGAGGCCGCTCCACGACTGATCGTGACGCTGCCCGGCCGCTCGCTCCCCGAGCTGCGGGAGGAGATCGAGGAAGCCCATCGGGCCGGGGCGGACTGGGCCGAGCTTCGGGTCGACCGCCTCGAGCCGTCCGAGCTCGCCCGCCTCTCCGAGGCGTTCCCGGCTCCGATCCCGCTCCTCGCGACGTATCGGTCCTCGGACGAGGGGGGCGGAGGGTTCGACGACCCGGCGGTCCGAGCCCGGGTGCTCGAACACCTGGCGTCCCTTCCGTTCGGGGGGATCGATGTCGAGATGGACCGTGACCTGGGGCGCGCCGAGGACGTGCTCTCGTCGCCCACTCAGACCCTCTTCGTCTCCACGCATCTCGGCTCCGACGCATCGCGCGACGAGATCCGCGGACGGCTCCAGCGCGCGCTCCCGGCGGGCGCCGTGCGCAAGGTCGTCGTCGCCGCGGCCCTGGACCGCTGGATCTCCGAGATCGCGCCCCTCGTGGACGCGATCCCGGGAGGCGAGTACGTGCTCTCCGCCACCGGCGCGGCGGGCCCGCTCTCGCGAGTGGACGCGCGACGTCTCGGCTGCTTCGCCGTCTACGCCTCGCTTCCCCGACCCGGAGCGGGCGGTGGGCTGCGCCCGGCGGTCGAGCCCTCCCAGATCCCGGTCGACCGGCTGCATCGATTCTTCCACGCGGACGCGTCCAGCTCCCTCGTCGGCCTCATCGGACGACCCGTCGGTCATTCCCGCAGCCCCGACCTGTTCGATCGGTTCTTCCGGGCGCTGCGGCGGGAGGGCCTCTACCTCCCGCTCGAGTGCGCGGACGACGCCGAGCTCATCGCGCTGCTGCCCGCGCTGGCGAAGCGGGGCTTCCGGGGCGTGAACGTCACGCATCCGTTCAAGGCGAGCGCCCTCGGCGCGGCGAGCCGCGTCGATCGTTCCGCGGAGATCTGCGGCGTAGCGAACTGTCTCACCTTCGACGACGGAGAGGTCGAGGCTCGGAACACCGACCTCTCCGCCATCCTCCGACGTCTCCGCGAGCTGCGCGCCGCGGGCCGGTGGGACGGGCGCCACCTCGCCGTCCTGGGGGCAGGTGGGGCCGCCCGGGCCACGCTCGCCGCGGCCCGGGAGCTCGGGGCCCGGGCGACCGTGTTCGCCCGGAAGGCCGATGCGGCCCAGGAGGTCGCAAGGGCCTTCGGGGCGCAGGTCGGCTCGGCCGGATCCACCGAGACGGAGCGGCTCGTGGTCCACGCCACGACCGCCGGGCGCGCGGGAAGCGTACCGCTCGCGTTGGAGGTGGACCCGCTCATTGACTCCGACACGCACGTCCTCGACTGGGTGTACGCTCCCGAGGACGCGGCGCTGAGCCGTACGGCCGCGGGCCACGGGGGCTCTTATGAGGACGGCTGGGGATTGCTGGTGTACCAGGCGGCCGCCAGCTACGCGGCCTGGTGGGCCGAAGCGCCCTCGGACGAGGTCGTCCGGGCCGCGAGGGAGGACCGACCGTGATTGGCACGGCCCGGAGTCACGCCGCGATCACAATCGTCAACGCTCTGCCCACGGGAGTCGGCTGCGCGCTCGGGATCTCGCTCAGCGTGGAGGCGCGAGTCCGGCTCCGGGAGACGCCGCGGGATTCCGAGCCCCGTTTCACGTTCTCGACCGGGACGGGAACCCCGGTGGTCCGGGAGTCGCTTCGGCTCGCCCTCGACGCGTTCGGGAGTTCCGAGGCGTGGTCGGCCGAGGTCGAGCTCCGCTCCGAGATCCCTCCCGGTCGGGGGCTGAAGACGTCGAGCGCGGTAGCCACCGCGGTGGCCCGCGCCGCCGCTCGGGCCGCCGGCGCGGAACCCCCGATCCTCGAGCTCGCCCAGCTCGCAGCGGGCGCCGGTCGGACCGCGGGCGTCAGCGCCACCGGCGCGCTCGACGACGCGCTCGCGGGCCTAGCCCCCGGGTTCTGGGTAGCGGACTGCCGCGCCGGGGAGGTCCTCCGCCATGCGGATGCCCCCACCGGGTGGAAGGTTGCGCTCTACGTGCCCTCGGCGAAACATGCGCGGTCCCCGACCTGGGCCGCCGCCTTCGAGCTCCGGAAGACCGAGGGACGCGCGATCGTCGATCAGGCCCTGGCGCAGAACTGGTGGGCCGCCATGGCGCTGAACACGGAGCTCGTGGAGTCGGTCATGGGATACGACTACTCCGGGCTTCGGG
Organism: Thermoplasmata archaeon; assembly: GCA_030064695.1. The sequence goes on along the minus strand of JASHYV010000059.1, from coordinate 5,592 downwards.
CCTCGGCCCGCGGCGCAGGCGCCCTGGCGGTCGGCGTGAGCGGGATGGGGCCCGCGCTGGCGGCCGTCGCGGAGTCGGATCGAGCGCAACCGGTGCTGGAAAGTCTGCCGCTCTCGGACGGCACCCGACAGCTCGTCTCGCTCGCCCCGTCCGCTCCAGTTCACCGAGCGAGGAAGCGATGACCGGACGCGAAGTGATCCCGGGGCCCGCGCGAGGATCGGTTCGCGCTCCTCCCTCGAAGAGCTACACCCACCGCGCCCTGCTCGCGGCCCACCTGGCGCGGCGACGCGCGATCGTGGAGGCGCCGCTCGACGCCGACGACACGCGCGCCACCGCACGAGCGATCGCCGCGATGGGCTCCCGCGTAGTGCGCGACCGTCGCCGCTGGACGGTCGAGCCCACGCGCTCGCGCGGGGGCCGAACGGTCGACTGCGGAGCCTCGGGCACCACGCTGCGCTTCGCGACGGCGGTCGCGGCACTTCGACCCCAGGCCACGACGTTCACGGGAGCCGCTCGACTCGGCCGTCGGCCGATGTCCGAGCTGCTCCGCGCGCTGCGCGCCCTAGGCGCGGAGTGCCGCCCGGCGGGAGCGGAGGAGGCGCTGCCGCTCACGGTCCGGGGCCCTATCGACGGGGGCCGGGTCGAGCTGGACGCGTCCGAGAGCTCGCAGTTCGTGTCGGCGCTGCTGCTCGCGCTGCCCACCTGCCGAAGATCGTCGACGGTGCGGCTCCGGGGCCGGATCGTCTCGGCTCCGTACATCGACGCGACGCGCGCGGTGCTCGCCCATCACGGCGTCCAGGCGCTGCGGCGGGGCCGCGCAATCCAAGTTCCCGGGCATCAGACGTTCTCGGGGGCACGCCTCCGCGTGCCCGGCGACGCCTCCTCCGCCGCCTACCTCTGGGCCGCGGCGGCGGTGTCCGGCGGAGACGTCCAAGTTCGCGACGTACCCCGCAAGTGGCCGCAAGCCGACCTCGCGATCCTGGGCCTCCTCCGCCGCTTCGGCGCCCACGTGGTCCGCTCGGACGACTCGGTACGGGTCCGGGCCGGCGAACTCCGGCCGTTCTCGGTCGACCTGACGGACTGTCCGGATCTCTACCCCCTCGCCGGGGTCCTCGCCGCCTGCGCCCCGGGCACGAGCCGACTCCGCGGCGCTGCCCACGTCGTCCTCAAGGAATCGGACCGGAAGGCCGGCACCGCACAACTGGCCCGCGCGCTGGGCGCGAGCGTCCGGTCCCGGTCGGGTTCGCTCGAGATCCACGGCACGGCAGAGCCCCGAGCGATCCGCTTCGAGGGTCAGGACGATCACCGGATGGTGATGAGCGCGGCCGTGGGCGCGTTGGCGGGCCCGACGCCTTCGCGGGTCGGCGACCCGGGAGCGGTGGCGAAGTCGTTCCCGGAATTCTGGACGGTCCTCGACCGCCTGACCGGAGGGAGGGCCGGCGCATGATGCGCTTCGGGGACCGATACCGGATCACAATCTTCGGGACCAGCCACGGCCCGGAAGTCGGGATCGAGATCGAGGGCATCCCGGCCGGGACTCCGATCGATCTCGACGCGGTCCAACAGGCGCTCGACCGTCGTCGTCCGACGGGACGGCGACTCGCCACGAAGCGCCAGGAGGAGGACCACCTCGTCGTCGACCGAGGGGTCACCGGTGGTCGCGCGGACGGCGGGCCGCTGCGCGCGCACGTCGCGAACGAAGACGTGCGACGGGAGCCGTACGACCGGATGCGGGACACGCCGCGACCGGGGCATGCCGACTTCCCCGCGCGCGTCCGCTACGGCGACGAGGCGGACCTGTCCGGCGGCGGCATCTTCTCCGGCCGGATGACCGTCGGGCTCGTGATTGCCGGAGCGGTCGCTCGCACGGTGCTCGCCCCGCTCGGGATCGACGCGCTGGCGTACACCCGGTCGATCGGCGCCGTCGAGGCCACGATCCCGGCCGAGGCTTCGCTCCCCGAGCTGCGGGCCCGCGCCGCGGCCAACGAGGTGGCGAGCCCGGACCCGGCCGCCGCGGCTCGCATGGAGGAGGCGATCGGAGCCGCCCGCCGCGAGGGCGACAGCCTGGGCGGCGTGGTCGAGGTCCGGATCGACGGCGTGCCGGTGGGGCTCGGCGAGCCGTTCTTCGACTCGATCGAGAGCGAGATCGCCCATCTCGCGTTCTCCGTGCCGGCCGTGAAGGGTGTCGAGTTCGGCGCGGGCTTTGCGGCGGCCCGGATGCGCGGCAGCGAGCACAATGACCCCTTCGTCTGGAAGGACGGAGCGGTCCGTACCGCCACCAACCACGCGGGCGGGGCGCTGGGCGGTCTCGCGACGGGCATGCCGATCCTCTTCCGCGTCGTCGTGAAGCCGACCTCTTCGATCGCACGCCCCCAGACGACGGTCAACCTCGCGACCCGCGAGGCGGCTCAGCTCACCGTAACGGGGCGGCACGACCCGTGCATCGTGCCTCGGGCCGTGGTGGTCCTCGAGTCGGTCGGACTCGTCGCGATCGCGGACCTCGCGCTGCGGGGAGGATACCTCGGATGACCGAGTCGCGGATCCCGGTCGCGGTCCTCGGCGCCGGGGGATACATCGGCCAGCACTTCGTGCGATTGCTGGCGGATCATCCGCGCTTCGAGATCGCCCGGCTCGGCGCCGGCGCCCGATCCCGGGACCGGACGCTCGGCGAACTCTGGCAGCTCGCGGAGCCGCCTCCGCCCGGCTTCGAGGGTCGGACGCTCGAGTCCCTTGGGCCCGCTTCCCTCGCTCGAGCCGGGATCGAAGTGGTCTTCTCTGCCCTGCCCTCGGGCACGGCGGGACCGTTCGAGACCGAGCTCGTCCGCCGGGGGATCTCCGTGTTCACGAACGCGTCCGACCACCGGATGGACCCCGGGGTCCCGCTGCTCGTTCCCGAAGTGAACGCCGATCACCTCGAACTGCTCCGTCGCCGGCCGCGAGGCCGGGGGTTGCTCGTCGCGGACCCCAACTGTTCCGCCGCCGGCCTGGTGCTCGCCCTCGCCCCGCTTCAGGCGCGGCTCGCTCCGCGTGCGATCCACGTGAGCACCTACCAGTCGCTGTCGGGCGCGGGCTTCCCGGGCGTGCCGTCCCTGGACATCGCCGATAACGTGGTGCCGTACATCGCCTCCGAGGAGGAGAAGGTCGCCCGGGAGTCGGCCCGCATGCTCGGCCGTCGGACGGCCGGACGCATCCGTCCGCTCACGACGCCCTTCGTGGTGCACTGCGCCCGAGTCGCGACCCGCGAGGGACATCTCGAGGCGGTCACCGTCGAGACCGCGCGCTCGCCCTCCTTCTCCGAGCTCGTCGCGGTGTGGACCCACTTCGACCCGCTCGCCGGCCTCGACCTGCCGACCGCCCCTCACCCTCCGGTGGAGGTCCGGCGCGAGGCGGATCGCCCGCAGCCGGTCCGGGACCGGTGGGCGGGGCATCCGGCGCGGGCGCGCGGGATGGCCGCCGTGGTCGGCCGGATCCGCTGGGAGCCGCCGTACCTCCGCTTCTTCGTGCTCTCGCACAACGCCGTCCGGGGCGGCGCCGGCGGCTCGGTGCTCAACGCCGAGCTCGCCCTCGCGCGCGGTCTGCTCCCCACAAGGAGGCGCCGTTCGCCATGAAGCGCGGACCCCGGCCGATCGTGCTGAAATTCGGCGGCGCGTCGCTGGACGACTTCGACCGGGTGCTGTCGGACATCCGGGCCGCGAAAGCCGAGGGCGCCCCTGTCGTCGTCGTGGCCTCGGCCCGAGAGGGGATGACCGACTCCCTCGCCGACGCGCTCGCCCATCCCCGGTCCGCTCGCCGTCACGAGCGCGCCCTCGAGGAGGCGCGCCGGCGACATCCCGGTCTCTCGGCCCCGGGCCGACGTCAGCTGCTCCGGCTGAAGGGCCTGCTCGACCAAGTACGCCGATCCCGACCGGTCGACGCTCCCCTGGCCGACCGGGTGCTGAGCCAGGGAGAGCGGCTTGCGGTCCACTGGCTGGCCGCCCGGCTGCGCGAGGCCGGGCTGCCCGCGCAGCCCGTGGAGGCCGACCATCTCGGTCTCATCACGGACAACGCGTACGGCGCGAGCTGCATCCTCTTCGACCGGTCCCGGACGGCGGTCCGGAAGGGCCTCGGTCGGGTGCTGGCCCGAGGCGAGCTTCCGGTCGTTACCGGCTACTTCGGGCGCAGCCTCGAAGGGCGGGTGGCCACGCTCGGCCGGGGCGGCTCGGACTACGCGGCCTCGGCGATTGGCGCCATGCTGCCGGCGCAGCGCGTGGAGTTGGTGAAGCGGCACGTCGCGGTCCTCTCCGCCGATCCGAGAGAAGTGCCGTCGGCCCGGCCGATCCCGGACCTCTCGTACGAGGAGGCGGAGGAGCTCGCCCAGTTCGGAGCTCGCGTGCTGCACCCGCTCACCATCGAGCCGGCCCGGGCGGCCTCGATCGAGCTTCGGGTGCGCTCGCTCGAGGACCCGCAGGTCGTCACGACGATCACCCCGGGCCGCGCCGGTCGACGGAACCGGGCGCTGACCGTGCTGCGACCGCTCCGGCTGCTCCGACTCCGCGTGCCCGGGGGCCGGCAGCGACCGGGGATCGTGGCCGAAGTCTCGGAACGGCTCGCGGGCGCGCAAGTCAACCTCGTGCAGCTCTACACGTCGAGTGCTCTCCTCTGCCTTGTGCTCGAGCCGGGGCAGGTGTTGACCGCGCTCCGGGCGCTGGCCCCGGTCACGCGGGACGCCGCGGCCATGGTCGACGGACCCTACCGCGTGGCGCTCGTGACGGCGATCGGCGACGGGATCCTGGGGGACCTGGACCGGGTGCCGTCGTCGGCCGTCGCGCGGGCCGAGGGGTTCAGTGCGACCCCGCGCGCCCTCTCGCTCGCGGTCCCCGAGGCAGAGGGGACCCGGGTCCTTCGGCAACTGCATCGCGCTCTCGTGGAGGACGGAGCCGGATGATGGACGCATGGGAGGACTTCGCGCGCGCGGCCCCCGGTGCGGAGGTCGCCGGATACTTCGAGGCGACCGGCCGCGAGGCCGGAAACCTCTCCTCCGCGACGTGGTTCGATCGCCCGAGCGAGGTCCGCTCCGTTCGTTCGGCCGGCGACCTGCGGGCCGTCTCGCGAGCGAGCGATCGCTTTCTTCGCCACGGATCGGGTCGGGCCGTTCTCGGGTACCTCGGGTTCGACGCCGTCGGCCTCTTCGAGCCCGCGCTCCGTCGCACGCCTCGGGGGGGACCGTTCCCGCTGGGAGAATTCGCTTGGTCCGAACGCGCGCACGTGCATCGCTTTGCGCCGGAGCGGCCCCGGGACCCTCGGGTTCTACGACGTCGGACCGGACGGCCTCGCGGGGACTCGCTGGGGAAGCCGGACTACGTCCGGTCCACGCGGAGGCTCGTGGCGGCGATCCGGGACGGAGAAGCGTTCCAGGTCGTGCTGGCGCACCGGCGACGATGGGCTCGACCGGACGATCTGCTCGCTCGGGCCGGCGAGCTGCGTCGCGCGGAGCGGTTCGCGTTCTTCTACTACCTGCAGTTCGGCGACCGGACCGTCGTCGGCGCGAGCCCGGAGTCGGTGCTCGAGGTCGACGGACGGCGCGCGTTCGTGAACCCGATCGCGGGCACGATC
>JASHYV010000058.1 GCA_030064695.1 Thermoplasmata archaeon | reverse complement strand
CGCGGGGTCTCGTCGATATCCTGCAGCCGGACATCACGAACTCGGGTGGCTTCACCTACGGCCGCGAGATCGCCGGCGTCGCGGCCTCCCACGGCGCCCCGGTCGCCTACCACAACGCGTTCGGCCCGGTCCAGACCGCCGCGACCCTGCAGATGGACGCGACCCTCCCCACCTTCTTCCTCCAGGAGAGTTTCGAGGCGAGCTGGCCCGCCTGGAAGCAGTCGCTGGTGCGGGGGTACGCCGTCGAGCACGGCGAGTTCCGGATCCCGACGGGACCCGGGCTCGGGGTCGAGGTCGACGAGAAGATGGTCGAGAAGTACCGCTCCACAGCGATCGAGCCGATCGGTCCCGAGCCCCCGTGGGTCATCGCCGGGACCTGGGTCCGCCGGCCCCAGGGCGGGCGGTAGGACTCGTCCGCTCAGCCGGTGGACGCGATCGACACGACCGTCACGACGAGCTGCACTTCGCCGCTTCCGCCCGGCGTGTCGGGCACGCCGATCGTGATCCGGAGCAACCCCCGATCGGTCGCGTTCAGATAGTTGGGCAGCGCGGGGGTGGCCCCGCCGTAGCTGAACGGCGGGTGGGCGACGATGCTGTCGAGCGAGAGGTTGGTCCCGTAGCAGATGAACTGCCAAGGGAAGACGAAGCTCGATCCCGGGGCGAACTGCATCGGGTACGGCGGGCTCGACGAGTTGTGGCCGTTGATCCACGGCTGGCCGCCGGGGTTGGTCCCCTGCAGCACCGTGACGTTCACGGAGGTGACCGTGTAGGGAGCCGGACTCTTCTCGGGAATGATCAGATAGCCGAGGCCGATCAGGGCCAGCAGCACGACCACGACCGCGGTGGCGACCGCCACGGCCACCGTCCAGATGGATTTCCGCTTCAGTCGGAGCCGCATCGCGATCCTCCCCGGCACCGCCCCGGTTCCCCGTCCCGCCGATCGACCTGGGAGGCGTTCACGCCGACAGCGAGACGGACGTGGGCGGAGCGAGGAGGTTCACCGGGATCGCCGCGAGGAGCGTGGTGGGGTTGCCCGTGTAGGTGAGGTAGATCTCGCAGGCTCCGGGCTTGGTGAAGCACCACGGCGGGGCCCCGTGGTAGTCGTCCGAGTCCAGCGTGGGCAGCCCGGCGGTGCGCTGCGCCGCCGAGCAGTCGGCCGCGTTGTCGTAGTCCGGCATGTGGGAGTTGACGCAGTCGAAGTCGATCGGCCAGCCCCCGTTGTGGATGTACAGCAGGAAGGTGTCGCCGTTCTCGAGCGCGCTCGAGGTCGTGCTGATCGGGATGAACATGCCCAGCCGATTGTAGAGAGTACCGTAGGACCCTCCGCCGTAGCCTCCTGCGTCAAAGCTGCCGCAGTAGCCGAGGTCCGGGGCGTTCGAAGCGGGCGATGTGCTGGAGCCGGGGAACCACGTCATCGAGGCCAGGCTTCCGCTGACCAGAGTGGTCGTGCCCCCCGTGGAAGTCGTGTTGTAGCAGACGAAGGCGAAATTGATCTCATCGAGCGGGATGCCGAGCGGAGAGTGCGAGGCGATGATCACCTGCGTGGTGTTGAGCAGCGAGAAGTTGCCGTTGGTGGTATCGTCGCACTGCGTCTCCCAGTTGTCGTACCACGTGGTGGCCGCCGTACCGGTGATCGGGTAGGATAAGAGCGTGTAGCCGTTCGGTTGACAGTCGGTCGGGTCTCCCCACACCGGGTTGCTCGAGCCGGATCGGATCACGAATCCGACCGTCGGAGCATTCGGCGGTAGCGTGAAGTGGAACGTCCAGAGAATGACCCCGGCGATCAGGGTCAAGGCGACCAGCAGCACGACCCCGATGATCTCCGCGATCGCCGGCCCGCGAGCTCGCCGCCAGCGTCGCCGGGGAGGCATGTACCGATTCAGGCGGCCCGAGGATTATCTACTTTGTGGGCGGAGTCTTTCGGGCGCGCGTTCACAGTGCGAGCAAAGCTATTAGTCCGTACGCACTGTGAACAGGTCGATGTCGCCCCCTCCGCCGGCGCGTCGGAGTCCTACTTCCGGGCGAATTACTGACCTGAATTCTCCGCTCCCACGCTGCAAGGGGCACGCGGAGCGCGCTCCAACCGACGTTCCGGCCGCCGCGTGGGGAAGATATAAAGGGGGGCAAATCCGTCTATTTTCCGCTCGACCTCGATTCTTCGTTTCCGAGCCGCTCCTCCCGCGCGGGACGGCGGAGGAGACGAGGGATCGGGACCCGCTCACGAGGGAAGCATGGCGACGGTGAACCGAGATGCGGTGACGGTCCTGTCCGGCGACCGCCGGTCGGCGGTCTCCGATTTCGACCAGTTCCGCACGGTGACCGGCAGCCAGCTCACCAACTACCTTCGCACCTACCGGTTCCTCGGGCTCCTGCTCTTCGTGGCCTTCATCTCGGTCATGACGCTCGCGTTCGAGCTCTACGCGGGCGTCGCGGCGACGCGCGTCGCCCAGCTCAACCGGAGCTCGGAGTACCTCAGCAACTTCCTCGACTACGCCGGGCTCTGGGTGGTCATCGCCGCGGCGTTCTTCGGCGGGGACGCGCTCAGCATCGACTTCTCGACCAGCGCGGGCTACTACATGCTGGTCCTGCCGGTGAAGCGGAGCGTGCTGCTCTCCGGCCGGTACGCCGCGGCGACGCTGGTCACGCTCGCGGTCGTGGCCGTCTACTACCTCTTCGGGTTGGCGGGCGCCGCGTACTTCTTCGGCGGGGGGTCCATCGCCTGGGGGAACTTCGGGCTCTCCCTCGCGATCGCGGTCCTCTTCACGCTCGCCGCGCTCGGCGTGGCGTTCTGCATCAGCGCGCTCTTCCGCTCGCCGGCCGCCGGGGTCCTCGTCACGATCCTGGTCCTCTATGTGGGGCTGACGACCCTCCAGAACGTGCTGGAGCTCGCGAACATCGAGCCCTGGATGTCGCTCACGTATGCGGGCGGCGCCATGGCGGCCATCCTCGACACCGACTTCGTGCACTACCAGACCGTCCCGCTGGGCGAGGACCAGTTCTACACGCTCTGGAGCGCTTCGGTGATCGAAGGCGTGATCATCATGGCCGCGTACGCCGCCGTCTTCCTCCCGCTCAGCGCGTACCTCTATCACCGCAAGGAGTCGTCCGGGTGACTGACTCCGTCCTCGAGGCCGACCACCTCTCGAAGGCCTTCGGCGGCGCGCGGGCGCTGGACGACGTGAGCTTCCGGCTCGAGGGCACCGGCGCGATCGGCTACCTCGGTCCCAACGGGGCCGGCAAGACGACGACCCTGAAGCTGCTCGTGGGGCTGCTCCGTCCCACGTCGGGCCAGGTGCGGGTGAACGGGCTCGACCCGGTCGCCGACCGGAAGCGGGCGCTGTGGGACGTCGGAGCGCTGATCGAGACCCCGGAGCCGTACCCCACCCTCACTGTCTACGACGCGCTCGCCACCGTGGGCCGGACGCGCGGGCTCGGCTCGGAGGACGTGGACTCGGAGATCGACCGCTGCCATACCGCACTCGACCTCCCCCCCCTCGATCGGCGCGTCGGCGGGCTCTCCAAAGGCCAGCGGCAACGAGTTTCCTTCGCGGCCGCTCTGATGGCCGATCCGAAGATCCTGCTCCTCGACGAGCCGACGAGCGGGCTCGATCCCGCGGAGCGCATCCTCGTACGACGGCTCCTGCAGCGGCTGAAGCAGGATCACCTGATCCTGATGAGCTCCCATCAGATGCTCGAAGTGGGAGACGTCTGCGACGAGCTGATGTTCCTCGACCGCGGGCGCCTCCTGCTCCGCGAGCGGGTCGATCGAATCGCGGAGCGGATCCAGCACCGCGAGGTCGATGTGGAGTTCGCGACCCCGGTCGCGTCGGACGCGATGGAGCCGGTGCGGAAGCTGGGGTCGGTCGTGACCTCGATCTCCGAGCGCCGTTGGCGGATCGCCTTCGACGGCACGGACGCCGGCCGGGCCGAGGTGCTCGCGGCGTGCCAACGCGTGGCACCCGTGGTGCAGTTCGCCAATACCTTCTTGGTGGTGGAAGAGGCCTATCTACAATTGATCGCCGGCTCGAACTAGGTCTCGATGTCCACCCCTGAGCCATTGCCCCCCCGGGCGAACGCACCTCGGGCCCCGCGGGTGGGCGCCCGCCAGTTCCAAACGGACCGGGCGGAACGGCGTCGCCGGCGCACCGACGTGACGGTCACCGTGGTGGCGGTGGTGGTCCTGCTCCTCGCGGTCTACGTGCTGGTCACCGCGCGTCCCTCGGCCCCGGGCAGCGGCCCCGCGAACGACAGTTCGGACGCGCCGCCGATCCTGGTCGCACTCGGGACGCCCGTGGTCTCTCAGGTCAATTGTTCCGGTGGGGGCACCGTCACCGCGGAACGCGTGGCGTGGATCAACGCGACCGAGCCGATCACGACCGGCGACGCCTACCCCCGGGTGGGGGAGGTCGCGGACGGCGACTTCGTCGGCGACCCCGACGCCGTCGCGGAGGCGAACGCCACGAGCCTCTGCGACGG
>JASHYV010000057.1 GCA_030064695.1 Thermoplasmata archaeon | reverse complement strand
CCAGGCCCAGCAGGTACGCACGTTCCGCGGGAGCTTCGGGAGCCGGCAGCCGCGACCGGGCCGTTCGACGGATTTTCAAGGAGGCACCGCCGACAGTACGTCCGAGCCGGTCTTGGAGCTCGGCGGCGAGCAGATCGGACTCCGCCGTCAGTTCCTCGTCGCGCGAGAACCGTCGAAGCGCGTCGAGGGCCGGGTCGGTCAGGGCCCCAACACGGCCCGCCCCCACGTCGCCGATCGGGCGGACCGCGGCGGCCGTGACCAGGAACCACCGCGGGCCCCGGCCCACGACGACCGCCTCCGCCACACCCCTAGAACTCCTTCAGGGACTTCTGGAACCGATGTCGTTCCTGCGGGACCTCCACGGGGTACTTTCCGGTGAGGCAGCCGAGACAGAGCTGCTCGGGTCCGATCCCGATCGACTCAACGAGACCGCTCATCGAGAGGTAGTGGACGCTGTCGGCGCCCACGATCGCGGCGACCTCGTCCTCCGACCGCTCGTACGCCACCAGCTCCCGCCGCTCCTTCATGTCGACGCCGAAGTAGCAGGGGGCCCGGATCGGCGGGCAGCCGATCCGCACGTCGACCTTCGTGGCGCCCGCCCCGCGCACCATGCCGACGATCTCGCGGAGCGTCGTGCCCCGGACGATCGAGTCGTCGAGCAGCACGATGCGCTTCCCCTTGAGCAGCCCGGGGACGGGGTGGAGCTTCACTCGGACCTCGAGCTCGCGCCGCTTCTGGTCCGGAAGGATGAAGGTGCGCTCGACGAACCGGTTCTTGATCAACGCTTCCGCGTAGGGGATCCTCGATCCCTCGGCGAAGCCGAGCGCCTGGGGCCGGGCGGAATCCGGCACCGGGACCACGAGGTCCGACTCCGCCGGGCTCTCCTGGGCCAGGCGCACGCCGATGCGGTGGCGCACGTCGTAGATCGGACGCCCCTCGAGCATCGAGTCGGGCCGCGAGAAGTACACCCATTCGAACATGCAGTGCGCCCGCTCTCCGTTGTTCGGGATGGTGGAGGTCCGCGCCAGCTGACCGCGCTCCAGCACGAGGACCTCGCCGGGCAGGACGTCGCGCACCGCCTTCCCGCCCATCAGCTCGAGCGCCACCGACTCGCTCGCCACGGCGACGCCGCCCTCGATCGTGCCGAAGACCATCGGCCGGATCCCGAGCGGGTCCCGGAACGCCACGACTCGGCTCCCGGTGAGCAGCACGACCGCGTACCCCCCCACGAGCTCCGTGCACGCGCGTCGGATCGCGGCCTCGAGGTCCCGGTGATGGCTGTACTCGAGCGCGATCGCCTGGGCCATCGTCTCGGTGTCGGCGTTGCCGAGCAGCTCGACGCCCTGGCCCTGGAGGTGGCGCCGCAGCCGCTCGAAGTTCACGAGGTCGCCGTTGCAGGCGAGCGCGGCGTCCCCGTCGCGCATCTTGAAGACGATCGGCTGGGCGTTCTCGATGTCCGTCGAACCGGTGGTCGGGTACCGAACGTGGCCGATGCCGGTCGTCCCGCGCAGCGAGTCCAGGAGCTCCTGTCCGAAGATCTCGTGGACCAGCCCCATCCCCCGGCGCTGCTGGAGGGCCCCGTGACTCGTGGTGGCGATCCCGGCCGATTCCTGGCCCCGATGCTGGAGCGCTCGGAGGCCCCGGAACAGGTAGGGCGCCGCCCCCTTTCCCTGGAGCGAGACGCCGACGACGCCGCACGCATCCCGAGCCGGCATCGCTCTCCGGGGTCGGTCGGCGGCCTCCCGACCGAGTCACTCGGTCTCGGGTCATAAGCGGTTCGGGACCCGGCCGCGCCGGGTCGGCGCAATCGCTGCGAATGCGCATTTGGAGCGGTCGGATTCGCCGGAGTTATGAACCGGTACGGGCTCGCCCGCACGCTATGTTGCGGCACGGCAAGCACCTGATCGCCCTGGGAATCGCCGTAGCGGCTATCGCCCTGCTCCTACCGGCCTCGACGGCCGCGGGCGGGATCTCCGGCGCGACCCCGCATCTGGCCGCGGCGTCGACCGGGACCCCCGCGTCGTCCCTGACCGTGAGCTCCTCGGCGACCTCCGCCGGGACGTCCACGGCCCTCGGGAATCGCGTCGTCTCCAATCTCAAGTCGACCGGCGTCCCGATGAGCGAGGTCTTCCTTCCGAACTTCAACGCCCATGTCGCCCAGGTCGGCGACACGGTGCAACCCCTCTATTCGTCCGCCCCGGCCCCGATGGGTCTCGGCGACTTCGGCATCCAGGACCAGGGCGGCTCCAACGTCGGCACGATCTCCTATACGGACAGTGTGCGCGCCTCCGTGGCGTTCAACTCGCTCGACCCGCTCTACCTCGACGCGGCCGGGCCGGACCAGTTCACCATCCAGGAGAACACGGTCCTGACCAACGTGAACGTGCTCGGCAGCACGGGCAACCAGTACTGGATCCAGAACGTCCCCGTCTACTACGCGAGCGAGGACCTCCTCGTGTTCGAGGACAACATCTGGAACTTCTCGAACCCGTCGTTCAACTTCCCGTCGAACGGCATCTACGCGCACGGGCCGCTGGGCGCGGTCTATGGCAACGAGGTGTACATCGGCATCGGCGAGCAGTCGTACACCATCGCCCCGCCGTTCACCGTGACGACCTACAACAACGCGGCGCTCATCGACGGGCGCGCGGCGGTCTTCTTCAACTACACGATCACGAAGGGCGGCGCCTCCGTCTCGGGCAACTACGACTTCGCCATCTTCAACTCGACCGGGACCCCGGCGAGCCCGACGTTCCAGATCAACGGGCAGGCCGCGAACCCGACCGGGTTCCTGCTCAACGACGCCGAGATCATGCTCGGCGGACCCGGCGGGGGCTCGGAGACGAACTTCCTCGAGTTCTCGGGCGGGATGACCCTCGCGACACAGCCCAACGGCACCTCGACCTACAAGGACGTCCCCTCCGCCTACGACTTCGGGACGGACACCGGGGAGACGTCCGCGGGGATCGCGGAGTACTCGACCGGCGGCTCCAGCCCGAGCGCGGTGCTCGGAACCGGTCCCTCGCTCCTCTATCCGCTCTGGGGCATCGCCGGTGCGGTGAATCCGGGCGCGGCGACGTACTCGGTCAACCTGCAGCCGTC